>NZ_JBFOCT010000026.1:0-13805 GCF_040907925.1 Aeromonas sp. s12
GGCGAATATCGACGCCGCGCTGGCCCGCTGTGATGCCGATAATCCGGTGTTTTATGAGGATGAAGTCGATATAGACCTCAATCCCAAATTAGGAGCCGACTGGATGTTCAGAGCGCAGCAAAAGCGGGTTGTCACACCGGGGCAGAATGCCAAGCATTATCTGGCAGGCGTTCTCCACGCAGGCAACGGAAGGGTACTTTACGTCAGCGGGATCAAGAAAAACTCATCGCTGTTTATTGCCATGCTGGAAAAGCTGCGCCACCACTACCGACGAGCCAAAACCATCACGTTGATCCTCGATAACTACATCATTCACAAAAGCAAACAGACCGAGCGATGGTTGAAGAAGAATCCCAAGTTCTGCCTGGTATTCCAGCCAGTTTACAGTCCTTGGGTTAATCACATCGAACGGCTGTGGCACAAGTTACATGAAACCATCACGCGCAATCATCAATGCAGAGGGATGGCAAACCTGCTGGCCCGAGTGAAACACTTCATGGATACCGTGTCTCCTTTCCCGGGGAATGGCTATGGCACAGCGAAGGTGTAGCACTATTGGGATCAGTTATTTAGTAAGTCGCAAGGATCTGCTCGCGGAACTTGCCGAAAAGCTGGATAAACGGCGATTCGATGGTAGCCGTATTATCGTGAGTTTTGTGCAATGTAATTTGTTTATGAGTAAGCGGGTCCCAGACCAGCCGAGGAATGTCGCTAGGCGTGTTTGTGGCATGGCTGGGCCATGTTCGGTCTGATGAACCAATACCTATGTTGTGATATTCCTGTATGACGACTTGCTGCTCTGGTATCTCTTCAGAAATCCGCTCTGCGAACGCGATCAATTCAGGCACTGCAAATGTATATAGCCATCCTTCCTGGGGGCCAGTATTCGTCATTCGTAGCACTCGTCCGAGAACCTGCCGATAGTGCAGTTCAGTTCGAATCAGCGAAAGATGACAGCAGATCTGAAGACGTGGAATATCTGTGCCTTCACTTATCATCCCGACGCTAATAATCCAGGCCGCATCGCTTGAACGGAACTTTTCGATCTGTGCAGCCGCATCCGGTGTTTTATAGGTCACTAGAACCGCTTGCTGGTTCATCTCTGTTGCCAATATCTGGGTGATCAACGCAGCATGTTCAACCGACGCTGCGACCACCAGGCCTGCTGCATTGGGTACCTCTTCTCGCATTTTCCTGAGTCGTTGATTGGCAGTACTCAGCATGTGGCGAATCGCGACAGGATGCGAAATTAACTCCCCGTAGCGGATATCTTGTTGGTTAAATAGCTCTGCAAGGGATGAGTAGGATTTTGTCTCTGAGGAGAAGTAAACAGAGATCAGATCGTTATCAATCAGGACGATTTTAGGTCGTCGGCAGACCCTATCCTCGATTGCCTCTCTGAGGCCATACCGATAGTCGCATTGAATTCGGTTGTCTGGATCCGCATAACGGGCCAGTACAATCGGGGCTTGGTCTGAACGCCATGGCGTTCCTGTTAAGGCCAACGTATAAGTCGCTTGATCCTGAATATTGAGTAGGATTTCCTCTCCCCAGGCGTTTGCATTATCGGGTTCAGTGCCCGAACAGTGATGGATCTCATCAAAGATGACCATCACGTTGTGAGATGCAAACAGCTGCCAGAAATCCTCTTTGAAGAACAACAAGTTTTGGTAGGTGTAGCTACAGCCGGCAGCACCAATAATCCCATCAAAGCGTCGCTCCAGCACCCTACTCATGGATAAGCGCATCCCCTCAGCCACTGCTACGGAAGGAGAGAAACAAAGAATGAAGTCGATCTTGTCATCCACGAGCAAACGACGGCTTAGTTCCGCAGCCATTGTGGTTTTTCCCGCACCTGGCGTGGCTAAGCACAGAAAATGGCGATAGTTCTCATAGTGTATGAGGGCTTGCTCAACGCAAGTTGCCTGCCATTTGCGTAAATGCATCATCAGGCCCTTTGCGAATGCTGCATTATGACGGTTTGGATCGCCTTTAGTTGCCCTAATAGTTTGGAGCTCTTCTCTCTAGCCTCTCGGTAGTCCGCATCAAACAAGGACTGAATGGAAGGAAACTCCTTAGCAAGCCGTTGATATTCTTCGGTCTCTCCGATAGCGGTTAATAAATCAACTTGGTAATTATGGGCTTTGAGTTGCAGTTCCGATAAGACATGGCTGTTAGTCATGGCATTAGGGGACAACACACCATCCATTGGCTTTTCGTCACATGGCTCTTCTTGCCGGTTTTCGACGAACAGTGTTTCATGAAACTTCGGCGTTTTTCTGTACTTCACCGCGCCACCAGTATTTGGCACTTTCTCAACAAGATCATTGCGTTGCAGTCGCACTACTTGTCGGTAGACCTTCCGGTATGCATCCCTTCTTTCCGCGTCTCCCTCGGGAACACCCATAAATTTGATATAGGAATCCCTAAGCACTTTGACTGTGAAGTGATCAAGACTCTGCACTACGAGAATTTGATAGAACGGAGGCGAAAGAGTCTTTTTCTTTGGGGGCATCGTATAGTCTCGTTGTCGGGGTGAAAGAACATCATAGGCTTTAACGGTTGCGGATTATAATCCGTGGTTATGTTCGCGACAACTCTGGATAGTTCTCGTCTTTATGAGAGACGAGAAATGAAAGACTTAGCGATCAAATTCGGTGAACGCATTCGCCAGAAAAGAATACAAATCGGGATTTCGCAAGATAAGCTGGCTCTGCTGTCAGAGATTGACAGAAGCTATGTCGGTAGGATTGAGCGGGGTGAGGTCAACGTCACCCTGGAGAAGGCGTATCAGCTTGCGGAGGTTCTCAATTGCGACATTCGTGAGTTATTGCCCTAACCATCGATTTACTTCTGGTTATGAGTTTTGCTAGTGGCCAAACAATTGGGCCCAAAAGTCATATCTGGGAAATTGGCCATCAGTAAGTCACTGGAAACAGAGGCCGGTGGGCAGGATAGATCAGTAGTGGAAACACCTTCCTCTCAGGAAAACTCTTAAACTACCTAGCGACCGGTAGATCGTCCCACGAGGTGGTGTAGCGTGGGCCCAAGTGTTCGCGTTTCATCATCCACTCAGAGGCGTCTACACCTTTCGAGGCAAATCCTATATGGCCCAGGCCACTATGGTTGATGGCATCGATCACCGCCATTAGCCGGCGGTCGGGTGAGCCAGGATTGTCGAACAGATCTGCCTGGTAGTGGTCCCGCGGCGTGAACGAACCGAGAATGACGCCGCCTTTTTGATAGCGGAATCCGTCGCGCCAGATATGGGGCAGCAGTTGGGTTACATGATGCAGAAGTTCGCGAGTATCGTCGGTTGGTCGCGGCAGCTTGGCCGAAAGCTGATTGCCATAGTAGGGCTCGCCTTCGCTAAAGGGGCTGGTGCGAAAGAAGATGCTCACATGCTGGCAGCGCATCTTCTCGTGGCGTAGCTTCTCGGCGGCTCGCTCCATAAAGGCCGACAACGCTTGATGCATGCTGGCTTGCTCCATGATCCGTTCGCCGAACGAGCGACTGCTGACGATTTGCTGCTTGGCCGGGGTGTCTATTGTCAGTTCAGAGCAGGGAATGCCGCGCAGTTCCTGGACCACGCGCTCCACTACCACACCATAACGCTGGCGGATCTGTTTGGGAGGCACAGCCATCAGATCTGCCACGGTTGCCACGCCTTCGGCCTGCAGCCGTTTATTCAGGGCGCGTCCAATACCCCACACTTCATCGATTGGGGTGATGGCCATCAGCCGAGCTCGGCGTCCCTCATCGCGAATATCGACAACACCTCCTGTGGCCGGCCACTTTTTGGCGGCGTAGTTGCATATTCCGGTCGAAAATGAACACCTATTCCGGTTTAAAATGAACGCTGATTCCGGCTTGCGTGTACACCGATTCCGGACACCTCAGAGCACGTACTCTGATGTCAGATGAACCGTCCTGTTCCAACGTCCTGGATCCACAACTGCCGCGCTGCGCTTGGCTGCTGGCTTGTTCGGTGAGTCGAAAAGATGCCTCCCCTCAAAGCTCAGCTTCTGCTCGAAGAATCCCTGTCAGCATACTTTCCGGAAATGGTGTTCACAGATTCCGGAATCACTGTTCAACTTCACCAGAATACGCAGCGTAGTTCGCCAGTTTGGCCAGGGTCTTGGTTGGGCCAATGCCCACGCCGACGGTAAGACCCGTGTACCGCTGGATGCTGGCCCGGATCTGGTGCCCAAAATCAACAAAGTTACCGGCCCATAACGAGCCGAGCTCAATAAACGCCTCATCAATCGAGTAGACCTCTATGGCAGGAACCATGCTCTCCAACGTAGTCATCACCCGCTGGGACATATCGGCATTTATGTGGAATGGAAAATCAAGCCAGTCGAGCTCGGTCCGCTAACAACCAAGCATTGTTTGTATGATTATGGCGCTTTCAGTCATTTCAGGGCGCGCCTATAAACAGCGCTTAGTAACTAATGGGCAGAGAGCGGTCAAGTAGGCACTCAATGGGATGTTGTCGAGCTGACATCAAGACCAGCTTGAACGGCGGCTGCCTACAGAAAATGCTCTACCTCTGTGCTATCGATAAAGGATGGTTTCGACATTAAGAAGAACAATTACCCGGTATATCGAAGATCATTTGTCGACATCATCGAACACTGAACGCGTTGTAACCATGGGAGTATGCGGAGGTGCTTCCTCCTTTTTTTGTGTCACGATGTGCGCCCAATCCGCTTCATCTTCGGAACCTTCATCATGCTCGCGCTTGCGTTTTTCAAGCTCTGCGATTGAGCGCTTAACATGCTCGCGTGCATCGTCGATCAAGGCTGTGGCGTCCATATCGACACCGATCGCCTCAATGTGATCAAGTAGGTCGAGAAGTTTCGCAAAGTGACTGTCAGGTTCTTCGTCTAAATCAGCATCGTCTGTAATCTCTTCGATCCGCTCTTCGAGCGACGGCAGCACAGTTGTCCGCAGCGATAAACCCACACCGATAAGCTTTAGCGGCGGTATGACAGCCAACATTTGTGGTTCCTCGAAGAGGGAGACGTCAAGGCCGTTGAGCACGGCAGACTCCAACTTGTCGGCCACATCCAATCGCAAATCGCCAGGCAAGACGTTTAAGTGATGAGCACGTGCGTAGGTGGCGATCTGGGGATCGTTACTGAGGAGATCGGAGCTCCAGCAAGACCTGCGAAGTAGATTTGGAAATTGCTCTAGGGTTTTGATGAACACGGCCGCACTTGAGCGATATGACAGGAAGTGGAACAGCATCCAATTGCGATGCCGTTCGTCGGGTGTACATCCAAGTCGTGCGACCAGCGCATTGTCGAGCGTCGTCGGGATGACCAACGCATCTCGAATGAGCGGCGAGCCCTCACACGTGAAGCTGCTAAGAATTGTGTCGATAGTCGCGCCTCGTATGAGCGCAGCCATCATATGGGGTTTCTGACGCAGAATCTCCGTTAGGGCGTCGGAGATCGTCGGATGGGCGAAGGTCCATTTTAATCCGGAAAGCTTCAGGAACGAGCCCTTCAGTTCAGTGAAGCAATCCTGAAGCTTAGTTAGAGTGTACCCCGTCAGCTCTGCGACAGCCTGTGCAGCCGAAGCGTCATGATCGATAGGATCGAAGCCGGCCTGGTGGACATAAACGAGGAGAAGCGTGGCTTGCAACTGACCATCCAAGGCGTTGATGGTATCGATCAGATGCTCTGTCGGCTCCTCCATGAAGCGGACAAGAGAGCTTTCGCGAGGTGCTAGGCCCTTGGTGAAGTTTGGATCCCCGAGACGTTCGGCGATCCCAGGAAGGAAATCTCGAACAGTGGCGACTGCTGCCAGATGCGGCTTGACACTCGATTTCCAGCTCTGGCTCTGCTCACCGAAATTTACATGGTTATAGAGAATCTGCGCCTTCTCTTCGGACGTTAGCTCGCCGACGTCCACCACAGCACAGCCATCTGCGAACTGGGTAAGGTTACGCTGCCCAAGCCGACGTCGTGCAGCTTCGTAGATATGCTTACGGGAAGTTAGGAGGAAGCGATTGCCATGCTTAATTGCGGCCCGCAGTTTAGAGAAGGCCGAGGCCCAATCCTGTACATAGTCATCACGTAGCACATTTGAACCGAATGCATCGTCGATCCAGAAGAAGCGTCCCGGGTCATTAGGATTCCAACCTGCCTCAAAGTCGCGCGGGCTGGTCAAAGCAAGTACAGTGTTCTCCGGGTTTTCAGATGCTATGGTCGAAACGATGGCACCAATCGCCGATTTTCCACTTGAGGGGTTGCCGAGCAGCAACACTACGCCGTGCTCGGCGATCGCATTCACAGCTGCACGATGGGCCTGAGTAGGTACATAAGTGCGAAGTTTTGGTATCCAGCTGTCGAGCAGCGCCCGGCTCTGTTCGCTCAGTCGCTCATCCACGATCGAGGTAAGGTCCCCTAGGCCGTAGACCTGCGGGACTAATGCGCGCAAGCGAGCGCTGCTCCTGATAACTCGTACTATGTACTGACGACCAAGAATATGCGGCTTTCGCACGCCAAGTGCCCGAAGCCTAGTACGCATTACAGATGCGACGGGAGCATCCACGCTCATGTTAGTCATGAATACATAGGTGTCCGCCTGGCCTGCTTTGACTAGTTCTTCGACATGGGATGTCTCTGCGTTGAGATCTCCAAGCTTCAACGCCTTTGAGGCATCAGAAGTATGTTTGCACTGGACCGTTCCAATCGATGGAAATTTGTTTCCTGCAGGAATGAGGAAAACTGCGTCCTGACCGCCATCTTGGGCTTCGCGGAAGATCTCCACTGGTCTGCCGAGCACGACTTCACATACCTGTGAGCATAGATCCTGAAACGCACGCCAGCCGATGGTATGGAGTGCCAAATCGCTCCAAGGACCGTGCGCTCTCCCCCTCTGCTGCATCAGAGTCTCGATTAACGCGCTCTCGGCCTTCATGCAGTGGTGACGCCGCGTAGGACACCAAGCGGCATTGGGCGGATTTCCAGGTCTGTGACCACGCTCGTTGCGCCGAGCGACCCAAGGTCGATGTCAAGCCGTCTCCCTCCCTCCTTCGCAGTGCTCATCAAGCGTCGGCAGAGGAGATCGGCAAGCGCAGGGTCCTCAACGGCACAGATGATCTGACGCCCATCCAAGCGCAGAGCAGCGAGCACTTCCACCAGGTGAAGGGCCCTAAAATCATCGATGTGTTGAACGGGGTCGTCGAGTAGCAAAGACTTGAGTGGTGTCCACGCCCGTGCGAGATGGACAGAAAGAAGAAAAGCGAGACCGGCTGCACGACGCTGGCCACTGCTGAAGACAAATTGTGGGTTTAGACCGTTTCCGACTTTAAGACTTAAGAAACGACGTACGTCGCCGCGAATGCTGTAATCGATTGTGTGCCAGTCGGCGTGCGGTCTTAGGCGCTGGTACAGCTCGTTGAGAAGCGGGCTAATCTGAGCAAGACGCTCATCGATGATTTCGGCGCTCACACGCTTAACTGAGCGCTCGATCTCGCGAGCTGCGGTAACGGCAGCTTGCGATTGACTGACAGTATGCGCGAGCTTCTCTACTTCAGCTCGCAGTACCGAGATGTTGCTTTCGATTAACGACATTTGCGATACAGCTTGCGAGGCTTCCAGCACTATCAACGCACGCTCAAGGTCGATCAGCCGGTCGCGCTCTGAAGAAATAGCTTGCTCTAGCCCATCAGGATCGTTGATGAGGCGGAAGTCGAGAGACCAATCCGAGTAGAATGAGACATGTGACTCTTCCTGACTGCGCAGCCGGCGCAGCTTTTCTGCATGAGTATCAAGCATAGCTTCGGCAGCTTGGAGCGTAAGGCTGGATAGCCGTGCATTCTCTTTCGCAATGGTGAGAGCATCGTGAGCAGCCTGAACGCCCGACGCCAGTGATTTGATCCGGCGCCGTGCCGCGGCCACACCGGAGGAAAACTCGTCCGGCGTCCGATAGGCTTCGCATAACGGGCAATGCTCTTCGTGCAACCCGAGGCGCTCACCGTGCTCGACCAGAAGGCTCAGCGATGCTGCAATTGCGTCTATCTCTTCTTCGCGCTCGAGGCGTTGTTCGGCTTCCGCGACCGCCTGCTGCGCAGCCTGATGCTCTCTTTGTGCTGCTTCGTGCACTCTTGAAGCGGTCTCCCGATCCGCAATAGCCTCCGGAGTTGTGTAGGCCGCCTGCGCCGACGCAACCTCATGACCGAGTTGAAGCGCTTCGCCCATTCGACCTAATCGGGTTCGCTTGCTCGCAAGTGCATTTCGACCTGCTGTCAGCCGTGCTGTCAGTTCAGGCGGCGCATCTGGTGCGGCTATGGAGATTACCTGGAGAGCAGAGGCCATATCGCCTGAACGGCTAAGGGCTGTTTGCGTCTCAGACAGTTGCGTCAGTCTGTCTGCCAACCGCGAACAGGCAGCTGCATAGGCAGCCTCGTCTTTAGAGTGCGTTGCTTCGGTAGCTGCCACAACCTCCTTGGCTCTACTACTTGCCTCAGAGCCTTCTAAAGCACCGAGCGCCGAACGGACAAGATCGAATCTCTCCGTTTCGGTGAGGTCTAGGCTGAGTGCTGCGATCCATTCGTCGCGGATGATTGAGGTTCGGGTGAGCTGCCTAAGTGCATTATCTGGCACAGGACCGCAGCAAAGCGCGGCCTGGATTTCATCCGCTGAACGATCAGCACCTGACTCGCGTGTACGAGTGATTGTGAACGGCTTGCCATCGTCGTCGACGAACGAGACCGTAACATAGTGGGCCTTCGGGACGCCTTCGCCACGCCACCATATATAATCGCTGATGCTTTCCTTCGCCGCCTTCTCAACAGCATATTTGTCGATGGAACCGGTGATCGCAAACTCGATTGCATCACATAACGTGCTTTTACCAACACCGTTCCGGCCCGTAATGACGGTGAAGCCCTGTCCGAAGTTAATACGGACGAGATCCCTGAATCCACGAAAGCCGCATACTTCGATGAAGTCGAGCCTCATAATGTCGTTCCCAAGATACGAGCAACCTCTGTTGGCGTTGTCTCGTTATTAATGAACGAGGTAATGGCCTCAGGAGAAATGTCTTTCAGCCTGGTACGCAGTCTCGTTTCGAAGTTAGACACGCCAAGCAGCGGCTTGGCGCGTAAGGACAGCAGCGGTAGCAGCGCTTTCTCAACATCATCCGTTGTGATGATCGAAGCCCTGGCAATTTTCCGAGTCAAAGAGAAATCCTCTTCGATTCGTTCGATCTCACGCGCTCGGCTCACATCTTGATCCGGGGTCAGAAAGATTGAATAGACATTCCACGCTTTTGTTCCTGCGGCGCGCAACGACGCGGCATGGCGAGCGAGAGCCACTTGTTGACTCGCACGCCAAGTGCAGAGAAGAGTATCTGCGGTATCAAAGACTTGAACGAACCCCATCAGCGCCGCGTTTTCGAAACAGGTCACCGGGCCGGCCGAGCCAGTCCACGACCAAGTTTCGTATTGGGCGTCGCGAAGGAGGATTTCGGTTTGCGTGAAGATATCCATTAGATTCCCAACTCTGCTCTTGCCCCAGGGAGGTCATACCATTCGCCCGCTGGGTCAGGACGAATCACGTCGCCGGGGCGTCCGTTGCGTACGATGTTGCCCGGCACGCCTAAGTTGGTCGCGCCCACAGCCACAACGATGTCAGGCTGCATCGCGGCAGGTGGCTCGATAAACCTCCCGCGTAGAGTCCCGAGGACGGTTTGCGCTCCATTGATAACGCGGATGCTACGGCCGTTAAGCTCATAGCCATCAGGGCGTTGCAAGGCCCCAGCCTGACGTAGCAGTAAGTGGAAGAAGCCGAGAGCTTCTGTATTTGCCGGGCGCAAGAGCTTGGCTGGTTCCGCCGCCGAGACGCCTTCTGCATCTCTCCTCAGACCATACAAAGCCTCGCTATCGAAATTTTCAACGTTTAGCCAAGCTGTGTCGCACTGAATTCCTGTGGTTTGCTCGAAGGCGGTTCGACCTGCATCCAGTACCTGTCGAAGGTAATTCGATGAGAATGCACGACGCAGTTCGTCGAGCGCTACAGCTCCAGACTCTTGGACATGTTCGAAAGCCACGTTTGGTGCGTTGGCGATCTCCCAGAGCTGAGGGGCCTTCTGCTCGAGCACGTTTGTTGGTGACAGGTCGATAACTGTCACGGATAGCGGCTGAACGTGGCTCAATGCTTCACCTATCACGGTATTGAGATATTCCCAGTCTGACCAGAAGCCCACGACGAGTAGATCCTTCTGCCGAAGGTTGGCGGCCATCCATACTTTGCTTAGCGCAATACGGGCCGAGATGGTTGGATCATTGAGCTGCGAAGGCGCCCATACCGTAGCTGGCCGATCGCGGAAAGAACAGCCATGGAATTTAAGCAAGGGAGCCTGGCGAACGAAGTCAGCGCTGGCTTCGTCTCCGTCGAGCGAGCCACGGAAGTCAGAGCCGTAGTCCCAGGCGCAACGTTCGATGAGGGTGTCGTAATTGCTCGATATGCCAGCAACTGCAGCGCGAGTGATGAGAAAATCCGCTATCGCGGCATGCCCGGTGTTCGGCTGCCGCATAAATGCGTTCCAAGGGACGAGGTGCTCGATGAAGACAGATTGAAGGGTATCGAGTCCCGCGAAGTGTTCGGCGAGCGCCTCTAGATTGTCCCGAAGCGCGGGATCACAGTTTGGATCAGATTCAAGACGATACTTTTCAAAGCACCGCTCGGCGACCGTCAAGGCCGATGGCAGGCTACTAGGCGGCGCCATCGACAGCCCTGCACCACAGACAACTAGAAGGCGGCCAGCGTTCATGGAGGCTAGCAGTCGAGTTATTATTTCAGGACTCATAGGCAGCCGCGCAAAAAAGATCTCGCCGACTCGATTCAGTTACAATTTTGTCAATCCAGCTTATCGTATTAGTGGCATTCACTGCTGTCCCTCACTACTGCCTTCCGCTTCTCGCTATGAAAAAACCGATCAAATAATTGGGCCCCTTTCCGCCCTCCAGTTAGATTTCATATGAGCCTGTACTATATCGAGGCGTTCGATGATAGCAAAGCACCAAATGAACAACAAACGCCCCTTAGGAAAGTGCGAACAAGTATCCCACGAACAAAAAATGAAAATTTTAGTCATTTAATATCAATGGGTTACCAGTAAATGCTCTCGTGCCATATGACTTATTCGCACCTTCCCTAAGTTTCGACCCGTTGCATATTCCGGCCGATCATGAACACCAATTCCGATTCAACGTGAACACCATTTCCGGACCAATGTGAACGCTCATTCCGGTTCAACCTGAACACTTCGCCCCTCCTTTCCGGAAACAGTGTTCAACATCCCGGAATCACTGTTCACATTCACCGGAATCATCCTTAACGCATTGATTTAAAAACCTTTGATACGCTCTCCCTTTTGCCAGGGAAGAGCCTATGTCTGCCAAGAGGATTGCAATGCGTAAAATTCGTGAAGTGCTGCGACTGCGGCTGGAAGCTGACCTCTCTGTTCGCCAAATCAGTATCTGTACCAAGGTCAGTGTCGGCTCCATCCAGAAACTCCTCAAAAGTGCCCAGGCGCTCGGCCTTACCTGGCCCTTACCTACCGAGCTTGATGATGGCCGACTGGCTGCCCTGTTCTATCCGCAGGCCGATACCACCATCTCGGCCCGCCATGTTGTGCCGGATTGGCCCTCTGTCCATCAGGAGCTCAAGCGCAAGGGGGTCTCCAAACAGCTGCTCTGGGAGGAGTACACCCAGCGCTATCCCAATAGCTGTTACAGCTACTCCCAGTTCTGTGACCGTTACAAGTCCTGGTGTCAGTTGCAAAAGCGCTCCATGCGCCAGATCCACAAGGCGGGGGAAAAGCTCTTTATCG
This sequence comes from Aeromonas sp. s12, assembly GCF_040907925.1. Taxonomy (NCBI): domain Bacteria; kingdom Pseudomonadati; phylum Pseudomonadota; class Gammaproteobacteria; order Aeromonadales; family Aeromonadaceae; genus Aeromonas; species Aeromonas sp. s12. The sequence goes on from NZ_JBFOCT010000026.1 coordinate 11,854, forward strand.
ACTACTGCGGGCCCACGGTGCCCATCGTGTCGCCGACTACGGGTGAGGTCCGTCAGGCACAAGTCTTTGTCGCCGTGCTCGGTGCGTCCAACTACACCTTTGCCGAGGCCACCTGGTCCCAGTCACTGCCGGACTGGCTGCAAAGCCATGTCCGTGCCTTTGAGTTTTTCGGCGGGACACCGGTACTGCTGATCCCCGACAACCTCAAGAGCGGTGTCAGCAAGGCTTGCCGATACGATCCCGAGCTCAACCCCAGCTACCAGCAGTTGGCCGAGCACTATCAGGTGGCGGTGATGCCAGCTCGCCCTTACAAGCCTAAGGACAAAGCCAAGGCCGAGGTGGGTGTGCAGATCGTCGAGCGCTGGATCCTGGCTCGTCTACGCCATCAGACCTTCTTCTCGCTTGCCGAGCTAAACCAGTGCATCCGGGCTTTGTTGAATGAGCTCAACGAGCGCCCGTTCAAGCAGCTGCCCGGTAACCGACGCGAGGCGTTTGAGCAGTTGGACCGCCCGGCACTGGGGTCACTACCGGTGCATCCCTATCGCTATGTCGCCATCAAAACGGTCAAGGTCAACATCGACTATCACGTCAGTTATGAGCAGCACCATTACTCGGTGCCGCACCAGTATGTGGGTCAGCAACTGGAGCTCCATGCGGGCGATACCCTGCTTCAGGTCTATCACCAGCAACAGCTGGTCGCGAGCCATCCGCGTAAAACCATCCCGGGGATGAGCACACTCCCTGAGCACATGCCGGAACGTCACAGCAAGCAGCAACGCTGGACGCCAGGGCGTCTTAAGCAGTGGGCTGCCGACATCGGACCGGGCACCTTGTGCTGGGTTAGCGAACGGCTGGCAGAGAAAGCCCATGCCGAGCAGGCATACCGACTCTGCCTGGGACTGCTGAGTCTTAGCCGGGAGTATCCGCCATCACGAGTCGAAGGCTGTTGCCAGCTGGCCAACCGGGAAGGACTGGTGCGGCTCAAGCAGCTCAAGTCGGTGCTGACCAGTGGCCGCGACCAACTGCCCGCAAGTCCGCTCAGTTATCCAGAACTGCCGCAAGAGCACGAGAACATCCGCGGCCCCCAGAGCTTCCACTAACGAGGAAAAAACCCATGACCCAACAAACGCTGACCCGCTTGAGACACCTGAAACTGACTGGCATGGCGGATGCCGTGCAACAACAACTGGAACAGGCAAGTACCTACGAAGGGCTGCCCTTCATCGAGCGGCTAAGCCTGCTGGTCGAACACGAACAACTGAGCCGGGAGCAGCGTAAACAAGCTCGGCTGGTCAAGCAGGCGAGGCTCAAACTCCAGGCCACGGTGCAAGAGGTGGACTACCAGTCTGCACGCAACCTGGAGCGGTCACAGGTGGCAAACCTGGCCCAAGGAGAGTGGCTGCGCCGGGGCCAGAACCTGCTCATTACCGGCCCCTGTGGCTGCGGAAAAACCTACCTAGCCTGTGCGCTGGGCTACCAAGCCTGTCAGCAGGGGCACAGCACTCGTTACTACCGGCTGCCGCGTCTGCTACTTGAGCTGAGCCAGGCCAAGGTAGATGGCAGTTACGCCAGACTGCTGGGTCAACTGGCAAGGATAGAGCTGCTGATCCTGGATGACTGGGGACTGGAAGCGGTGAATGCCGAGCAGCGCAACGCCCTGCTGGAGATCATGGATGATCGGTACGGGAAATACTCGACGGTCGTGGTCAGTCAGCTGCCAACGGAAGAGTGGTACGCGAGCTTGGGGGACAACACTCTGGCAGATGCGATCCTGGACCGGCTGATGCACAACGCTCACCGGCTGTCACTGAAGGGAGAATCGATGAGAAAGAGGAGAAGTGAGTTGACCCAATCTGAACACTCGAGTTAGAAACGGGGTGACGTGAGCGCGTTAAGGATCAGGGTGTTCACGTTGGCCGGAATGGCTGTTCAACTTCGCCGGAATACGCACC
>NZ_JBFOCT010000027.1:0-109844 GCF_040907925.1 Aeromonas sp. s12
GGCGAATATCGACGCCGCGCTGGCCCGCTGTGATGCCGATAATCCGGTGTTTTATGAGGATGAAGTCGATATAGACCTCAATCCCAAATTAGGAGCCGACTGGATGTTCAGAGCGCAGCAAAAGCGGGTTGTCACACCGGGGCAGAATGCCAAGCATTATCTGGCAGGCGTTCTCCACGCAGGCAACGGAAGGGTACTTTACGTCAGCGGGATCAAGAAAAACTCATCGCTGTTTATTGCCATGCTGGAAAAGCTGCGCCACCACTACCGACGAGCCAAAACCATCACGTTGATCCTCGATAACTACATCATTCACAAAAGCAAACAGACCGAGCGATGGTTGAAGAAGAATCCCAAGTTCTGCCTGGTATTCCAGCCAGTTTACAGTCCTTGGGTTAATCACATCGAACGGCTGTGGCACAAGTTACATGAAACCATCACGCGCAATCATCAATGCAGAGGGATGGCAAACCTGCTGGCCCGAGTGAAACACTTCATGGATACCGTGTCTCCTTTCCCGGGGAATGGCTATGGCACAGCGAAGGTGTAGCACTATTGGGATCAGTTATTTAGCTTGTTGGCGAGAAAAATTACTATTTGTTTTGAAATAGTCTTCAACATAACCGACTTGATAGGCCCCTACGTTTAGATGCCTTGCTGTGCCTTTGCCAAGGTTATTAAAATGAATTTTTTTATGAAAGTCGGGAGGGTCATTATATTGAGACTCCGAGAATCCAGAATAGTTATTAGATACGTATCCTACTATTTCTGCAACTATTGAGTTATCTATGAAACCAATATCTTCTGGTTTGGGGTAATAGCCACATATTTCTGCAATATTATCCTCAGGTAATTCCATGAAGACATCTTCTAACTCTGATGAAAGAAATACATCACAAACATCAAGATTGTACTGTGTCCGAAGTCTATTTAGTGTTGTGTATATCTCAGGATAGGCACCATGGTATTTATCATTGAACACGAAGTAGAATTCTCTAATTATGAAGTCATTTTCACATCTCCAATATGAAATCAAACCATCTAAATCTTCTTCAAGCTTTGATGTCGCAGCGGTAGGATTGCCAATTGGAGATTGGGGGGCATACACTTGATAATACTTTCCTTCGGATTTGATAAATCCATCATTTTTTCTATCACCAATACGTCCTTGTGGTTTTACTTTTTTAAAATCCTTGTTTGATGAACGCATTACATTGCAAAAAAGATCTTCGAATGCATTTCCATTTGATTCATGAATGCGCAATTTAAAAGCTTTACGTATATCTAATTTTTGCTGAACATCCATTAAATAGTTCCTATCACTACATCCTAGATGAATTTATTATCGGAGTAACTATTCCGTTTGTTTTTGGTAACAGAGGCGGTCAATAAATTAAGGTTGTAACTTACCTTTAGCAGATTTTCATGCGTAAATCTTATAGGGTAAAGCTACCGCCCCTGAATTCCAGCCTCCAGTCTGCTGCTTGTTACCTGCGTTTTGGCACTGGTTTGGTTCATGGCTGACTCCTGCGAGAGGTTGCCAAGCGGCTATGTTACCGAACGGGGCTTGGGTGAAAAGCGCAAGCGGGCCGTTTCCTGAGCAAGATCAATAAATTAATCATTAATGGGTTTAAATGTGGTCGCTCAACCGCTTGGGCCCATCAGGGCAGAGGGAAATCGGACAGTGAAACGGCAGTGTCGCCTTTTGCTGGCGGGCATTAAAAAACCTATGGGCCTGCGGGCCCATAGGGTTTTGCTGCGGTGATTGTTTGGGTAGTGGTTATCTGGCTTGGCGAACTGGCACGGCGCGGGTGGTGGCCACTTCGTAGCGGCTTTGGGTTGCCGGAGCGCCCTTCTGGAACTGGCGTACCAGCCGGTCGAGATCGCTTAACTGGTTGACCAGCTGGGTGATGCCGTGCACGGCGTGCTGGCTGCCGACGCTGGAGTCATCGGCCAGGGTCTTGATGCTGAGAACGTTGCGGTTGATCTCGGCGGTGACGTGGAACTGCTCCTGCACCGCCTGGGCAATCTGGCCGCTGCCGGAGGCCACCTGCTGCAGCATATCGTTGATCTGCTGGAGTATGGTGCCGGTCGCCGAGGCTTTTTGCTGGCAGCTTTCGGAGAGTTGGCAGCCCTTCTCCATCGCCTGCTCTGCATCCCCGGCGCTGGTTTGCAGCTCGGTGATCATCTTCTGGATCTCGCTGGTCGAGGATTGGGTCTTGATGGCGAGGGTGCGGATCTCGTCAGCAACTACCGAGAAACCGCGGCCCGCTTCGCCAGCCCGGGCCGCTTCAATGGCGGCGTTGAGGGCCAGCAGGTTGGTCTGGTTGGCGATGTTGTTGATCACATCGAGGATGCCATCGATATCGCGGCAATGGCCGACCAGCGCACTGATCACGCTCTTGGAGGTGGTCAGCTCGCTGTTCATGCCTGCCACGGCAGCCACGGTTTCGGCCACGCTACTGTTGCCGCTCTTGAACAGCACGGCTGTTTCATCCAGCAGGCTGGAGGAGTCAGTCGAGCTTTGCGACACCTCGCGAATGGATTCCGACATCTCGGTCACGGCGGTCGCTACCTGATTGGTTTCGGCCTGCTGCTGTTGCAGGTTGTCGGTGATGGATTCGGCGTTGCGCAGATCCCCCTCGGCGGCTTGCAGGATCTTGCTGCAGGTCTGTTGGGTGCGGGCCAGCACGGCGTTGAACTCGGCCTGATTCATCACCATCGAGAGTTCGATGGCGGCGATGTTGTCCACCTTGTTGGTGTAGAGCAGTTGCATCAGCGGGTTGTCAAAGCGGCTGCGGGCCATCTTGTTGAGCTTGCCGAGGCGGCGGGAGAGGGCATTCAGGGTGATGGCCGCTATCGCCAGCGGCAGGGCGACCAGCGCCAGTTGCCAGTTCATGTCGTGGTTGTAGCCAAGCGCAAACATGGCGAGCAGGCTCAGCAGCAGACAGAGGTTGATGGCCAGGGTATGGGAGAAGGTGGGCAGCTTAAGCGCCAGCGGTAGCTTGTTGTTGCGAAGGTCGGCATAGACCTTCTCGGCCCGCTGTTTGATCTCTTCGCTTGGGGCAGTGCGCACCGACTGATACTCCACCACCCGGCCGCTGGCATCCTTGATGGGGGTGACAAAGGCGCTGACCCAGTAGTGGTCGCCACTCTTGCAGCGATTTTTCACCGGCCCCATCCAGCTCTTGCCTTCGCGGATATGGTTCCACAGATCGGCAAAGGCCTGTTTCGGCATGTCAGGATGGCGCACCAGATTGTGGTGTTCCCCCACCAGCTCGTCGAGCTGGAAGCCTGCTATCTCGCAGAACTCCTCGTTGGCGTAGGTGATGCGGCTCTCCAGATCCGTGGTGGAAATCAGGCTCTGGTGGTCTGGATAGAGACGTTCTCTTTGGGTAACCGGTTGATTGATTCTCATGGCCTTGCTCCCGAGCTGTGATGGTTAAATTTTGATCTGCATCAAGACATCTGCAAAGGGCGGGCCAGCTGGCAAAAGCTAATGACTGATGTGTTATTAGTGCCGTTTTGGCAGGAAAAGATCGTTGCTGTTTGCAATATGCAACGGGTCTGACGGGGTGTGCCTCTGCGGCATCTGCAATTTGCAACCTATTCTGGACAAGCCCACAAGCTTGGAGCCAGCAGCTTGATGCGAAAGAACCACGAACCGACGGGGCATCAGCTGCCCCGCCAGAGCTCAGGGGAGAGGGTCGGGAGCGGGTGAGGAGGGGGTGCTGACGAGCTGCATCACTTCAATCTGGATACCCTGCACCAGCACGGTTTTCAGATCCTGCAGGTACTCCTCCAGCGGCGACTCTTGCAGCAGTTGGGCGAGCTCGTTGCCCACCGGGGTGAGCCGGTAGTAGAGCAGGGTGATGTTGTTCTGCTTGCACTGCAGCCGCCAGCGCTGGTTGCCAAACTCCAGCTCGACCCCATCGGCGGGCAGCGGGCCGGATTCCAGCTCCGCGCGATGCAGCAGCCCGAGCTCGAACAGCTGCAGCAGGGCGTTGTAGGGCAGCCGGTATTTGCCAAGGCCGAGGCGCGTCGCCTTGGCGCGACTCAGCAGGGTGGCCCCCTTGTGCAGCCCCAGCAGCAGTCGCTGCTCGTCGCTGCCGGTGTAGTGGCAAGTCAGTGAACAGATGCGCTGAAACAGCTGGGCCTCGCGCTGGGTCATCTCTTTGAGGGTGGCGAGCGCCCGAATGGAGAAGCGGCCCGGGGTGGCTACTTCCAGCGCGAAGATCCGCCCCCACAGCTGCTGCATCGGCACCATGCTGATATCTTCCGCCAGTTGCAGGAAGCGGGTCAGCCAGTCGCTGTCCATCTCGCCGCCGGCCGCGGTCTCTTCGCAGTGGCGGGAGGCCATCACCATGATGGCTTCCAGATTGCGCTGGCGGGCGGCCTGATCCGCCAGATGGCGAAAGTTGGCGCGCTGTTCGAAGGTGCTGTCGGTGTTGCGGGTGAGCATGCCGTCGATACCGCGACTGCGGGCCAGACGCAGGGTCTGCTCCTGGCTGCTCAGGATCGAACTCTCTTTTTTCGGGGGGGGGAGGTCTGCCATGCTGACTCCATTCGCACAGGTTCTGGAGCTGAATGTTACTCCAACCGGGATGCCAAGATAACAAAGCGGCCTCCGTGGAGGCCGCTTTTTTTGCAACGTGAGGATTACTCCTCGTAGACACTCACCTCGACCGCTTCCATCGAGTAGGAGGCGGTGGCCATCTCGTGGCTGGAGCTGACCGTGCGCATCTTGCCCTTCACCCAGATGGCATCCCACAGATCATCCACCGGTGCACCCTTGGGGTAGCTCACATAGATCACCTGATTGGTGGGGGGCGGCGGCACATGGATGCAGGCGCCGAAGTAGGGCACCAGCAGGAAGGCGGTGATCTTCTTGGCATCTCCTTCCAGCGGCACCACGAAGCCCGGAATGCGCACATCCTGGTTGTCCAGCTTCTTGTTTACCCCGCCCACCGGTTGCGGCACCGACATGGGATCTTCGTGATTGACCTGGGGTGGTGGCAGCAGTTTTTCCCCTTCCGGGATGAGCACATCCCAGTCGATGGTCTTGTAATCGGCGGCCAGGGCGGGCAGCACCAGCAGGCTGGCGAGCAGCGCCACAATTTTCCACTTCATCATCTGTCCTTCTGTTTCGATTTTGGGCGTCTCGCTAGACGCGAATGCTCATGCCATCGCTCAGGCTGTAGCGGTAAGCGCGGGCAGCAGGAAGCAGGCCAATCACCATGCCCGCCAGCCACACTACCCCCAGCAACTGCCACTCATAGGTGCTCGGCAGCCCCAGACTCAGTTGCAGGCCATAGTGGCTGAGCAGCCAGGGCGAGGCAAGCCCCTGCCCCAGATAGAGCACGGCGGCCCCGAGAGCGATGCCGACCGTGGTCAGCGCCATGGCCTCCAGCGCCAGCAGCAGGAACAGGTGGGCAGGGCCCGCGCCGAGGGATCGCAAAATGGCGAGCTCCCGACGCCGCTCGTTAAGCCCCGCCAGCAGGGTGGTCAGCATGCCGATAAGGCCCGCCACCACCACGAAACCGGCGATGACCGAGAGGGCGGTTTCCGCCACGCTCATCAGGCTCCACAGCTCCTGCAGGGCGGCCCCCGGCAGGATCGCCATCAATGGCTCCTTGGGATAGGTGTTGACGCTGCGTTGCAGCTGGAACGCCAGAATGCGGTTGCTCAGCCCCACCATAAAGGCGGTGATGGTTTTCGGGGTGAGGTCTTGCGCCAGCGCCTGCTCCGGCGTCACGTTCTTGCTGTGGCGGCCGGTATCCCAACCAAGATGGATCGCCTCTATCCCCGCCAGCGGCACATGGATGGTGCGATCGATGGGCGTACCGGTCGGCGCCAGAATACCCACCACCTTGAACGGCAGGTTGTCGTGCTGGCTGAAGGAGGTGTTGCCAGCACCGTGGGCGATGACGATGGATTGGTCGAGATGATAGCCGAGCTTCTCGGCCACCTGGGCGCCGAGTACCGCTTCAAACGGCGTCTCGAACGGCCGCCCTTCCCGCAGTTGCAGCGACTGCTGCTGACCGTACTTCAGGTGGGTGAAGTAGTCGCCATTGGTGCCGAGCACCCGAAATCCCTTGTGGGAGTCGCCAAGGGAGAGCGGGATGGTCCAGGCGACGCCGGGTTTCTGCTTGATGGCCTGATAGGAGTCCCACCCCACGTTGTTGGTGGGGTTGCCGATGCGAAACACCGAGTAGAGCAGCAGATTCACCTGACCGGAGCGGGCGCCGACGATGAGGTCGGTCCCCGAGACGGTGTTGGAGAAACTTTCGCGGGCCTGGGTGCGCACCCGCTCCACCCCGAGCAGCAGGGTGACGCTGATGGCGACGGCCAGCAGGGTGAGCCCGGCGGTAAGGCGGCGGGCCCAGAGACTTTGCAGGGCGAGCTTTAGCATGATGCCCTCCGGTTGAGCTGTTGCAGGTTTTCGACTCGCGGGAACAGGGGTTCGAGATAAGGGTCGTGACTGACGAAGATCAGGGTCGAGCCCTGCTTGTCGCACTCCTCGAACAACAGCTTGATAAAGGCGGCCCGGTTGTCGGTGTCGAGGGCCGAGGTGGGCTCGTCGGCGATCACCAGTGGCGGCGAGCCGATCAGCGCCCGTGCGGCAGCAACCCGCTGCTGCTGGCCAATGCTGAGGGCATGGACGGGGCGATGCAGAGCCTCATCCGGCAGTTGCAGCTCCGCCAGCAGACGGCGCGCCTCCTGCTCCGGGCTCCCTTGCAGGCGGGCCCGTTTGGCGGGCGAAAAGGTGAGGGCAGCGGTCACGTTGTCCTGCACCGAGAGAAAGGGCAGCAGATTGAACTGCTGGAAGATATAACCCAGATTGGCCGCCCGGAAGTGGTCACGGGCACGGCCAGAGAGCCGGGCCAATGGTTGGCCCAGCACCTCCAGGGTGCCGTGGTTGGCGGTCTGGATCCCGGCCAGCAACCCGAGCAGGGTCGACTTGCCAGAGCCCGACGGGCCCTTGATAAAGACCCGCTCACCCTCGCGGATGGTGAGGGCGGGCAGATCGAGTACAGCGTCGCCACCTGGCCAGGCAAAGGCCAGATCGCGGATCTCAACCACGGCTTTTTTCATGGCGTTACCAGCTCAGCTTGTTGGCGGACGGGGTCAGCTCGCCAGCGGTCTGGCCAGTGGGCAGGATCCCCTGCACGCTCAGCTTCTCAAGGCTCGGATAGACGCTAAACAGGGTTGCCTCAAGGCCAGTCAGTTTGGCCGGGGTGGCGCAGGTGTAGGTGTACATGGCGCCCATATCGGCGTGACCCGCTTCGTCATGATCATGGTGGTTTTCATGTTTGTCGCTGGTAGCCTTGTCATGGTCATGGTCATGGTCATGGTCATGGTCATGGTCGTGCTCTTCTTTGGCGGCTTGCAGCTCCTGCTGGGTCAGTTTGCAGCCAGCGGCCGGGTCGAAGCGGAACAGGGTGTCAGGCTGCTGGAGGCGGGCGACCGCTTTGGCATATTGCGCCTTCTCTTCATCGCTCTTGGCGGCGTGCTCGAAGCCCACCAGATCGGCAGCAGGGGCCTGCAGCTCGATCATCAATTGGTCGCCATCGACCACCAGATTGAGGTGGCCGTGGCCATGCTCGTGGGCGCCGTGGCTGTGGCTCTCGTGTTCGTCGTGATTGGCGTGTGCGCCAAAGGCCGCTGCGGCCAGCAACAGAGTAACTGCTTTCATCTTTAATCCTTTTTTCAAAAAAATAGTGAACTTAAACAAAGGGATAGATAAAAACAGAGGCGGGCGGCGCACGGATGGCATAGCTGTGAAGCGTGGCGGTATCTGCCGAGCGTTGCATGGTTGCAACTGCGGGCAGAACAGAGGTCGAACCGGGGAAACAATAGGGGGTAGCGGTGATGACCTGTTTGCCATCCAGATGGAGGGCGCAGACCAGGCAGTGATGGTCGTCGTGGCCGGGCAGGGCAGATTCAAACTGGTGCCGGGCAAGGGCAGGCTGCAGCCATAACCAGCCCAGCAGCAAGATCCAGATTTTCAGCTTGATACGACCCATAGACCCTTATGGAAAGGGCGCCATCAGCGCCCTTTCTCTCTGACTTAGAGATGGGACTTGATGAGCCCCATCACGGTAGCAATGTTGTTGGCATCGAGCTGGCCATCTTTGGCAAACAGCACCTTGCCCTCTTTATCCAGCAGGATGATCGCCGAGCTTTCCGGCGTCAGATCCCAAGCGTTGCGCGCCATGCCCTTGGCATCCAGCACCATGGCGGACCAGGGGAACTCTTTCTTGCTGTCCTCGGCACTGCTCTTCACGAAGCCGGAGGTGCCCCAGATGGCGTCATTGCTGTTGATGACGGTAACGGTCTGGTACTTGTCTTGCGGCAGTTTGGCGGCCTTGATCGCCTCGATCATCGGGGCGTTCAGCTCCTTGGCACTGGAGCGACCGGCAATATGCTGGATCAGAAACACCTTGCCGGTGAGCGAGGTGCTCTGCCACGGCTGGTAACCGATATCCTTGCCGTTCAGTACCAGCTCGCCCTTGTCGCTGACATTGACCAGCGGCACCGGGTTGCCATCCTTGAAGTTGTGAGCAAAGACCAGAGATGGCAGCAGCGCCAAAGTAAGTACGAGATGTTTCATCCTGATGACACTCCATTTGTTATGTTATAACGAGTTTCGGATTGAGGGAATGGGCGAGCTTCATCCTAAACTGATCGGATCTGTTTAAAAAGTGTTAAATTAGATCGCAATTCAGAAGCGTCAGCGCCACGCCAGTCAGGTGGTTGGCTGGCAAGGGCGGCTAGGATGGCATGACATCGATAAAAATCAATGAATTGGCTGCTGGTCTGAGCTCTCTGTGTCAGTAGAGCGATTCGCTGATGAGGGGGATCTTGGCCATGGTCATCTGCTGGGCCAGCAGGGACGAGCCGGTCAGCAGCACATGGCGCTGATTGTTGATCACCACCACATCACCGGGTACGCCACTGTCTGCCGTAATGGCCAGCCAGGCAGGGGAGACGCTGCCGATGCTGATATCCGGGTAGATGATGCTGAGCACATATTGCGGGGCCAGCTCCGCCAGCAGACTGGCCATCAGCAGCGCCTTCTCATCGCTGTCGGCCTTGTTATCTTGCAGTGCCTGCAGCGGCGGTGCGAAGTGATCCAGCTGCTCCGGCTGGGTGGGGATGGCGTTCAGCCACTCCTGCAGCAGGCTGACGCTGGTGGCGAGGTCCTTGGCCGCAAACTGCTGCGCCAGTGGCTTGAGGTGCCCTTTGAAGTGGTAGAAGAGCTGGGAGTAATCGGGTCGCACGCAAGGCAGTTTGCGATTGGCCGGATGGACGCAGGGGATCACCCTCATCTGGTAGAAGGCATCCTCCTGATACTGCTGGTAGGCTTGCCAGAACAGCAGCGACTCCATGCTGTCGTCCCGCAGGGTGAAGGCCTGCTCCAGATTGCGAAATTTGGTAGCGGTCTCGGGGCTGCTCTGATTGATCAGGTTGATGCTGTTGTAGAGCCGCGGGCTGATATAGGCGTAAAGGGTCTCCAGCGGATTGGTGAGGGAAGCTTTCAGCAGGCTCATCTCGTGGCGACTGGCGGCCATCACCTGATCGTCGGTGGTCAGCTGGAAGTGCTTGCGCTGGCCATCGGTGGATTGCCACTGCCAGCTCATGTTGATTTCGCTGGCGTTGCTTGTAGCACCAAGAGTGGTGCAGAGAGTGAGGCTGAGCAACAGCGCGGGGGTCAGCTTCATGGTGGTGCTTCCTGCCGTGGACGATAATTAACAACTAGGTGAGCCGGCACCACTTTGGTGATGTTTCGTTTTGTGATCTGGATAACAGATTGATGTGACTTTTAATTTAATTGTGAAATTAAGTCACTCTGGAGGGGTTATGAAGCCTTGGATCATAGTGCTGTTTGGGCTGCTCAGCCTGCCAGCCATGGCGGGTCAGGTGATCGTCAACAAGGGGATGTCCATTGCGGATACCTTTGCCCTGCGTGATCAGCTGGCACGCGAGCACGAATGGCAGAAGTGGCTGCGCTACCAGCAGGCCATCAAGTGGCTGGAGGTGTTGCCGGTCAACTGCGAGCTGATGAGCCAGCCCGGCGGCGGCTATCGCTGTGGCGGTGATTACTATCGTCCCTACCAGAAAGATGGTCGTGAAATATACATTCAGGGCAATCCTGCCGGAGATGCGGCCGGTCAGCTGCCGCAAACACCGACAAAAAAGGCGCCATAAGGCGCCTTTTTCATTCCGGGTGACGCTTACTTGGCAGCGTAACGCTCGGCAGAGGTCTTGATCTCGGCTTCGGCAGCGGCCTTGTCGCCCCAACCTTCCACCTTGACCCATTTGCCCGCTTCCAGCTCTTTGTAGCGCTCGAAGAAGTGCTGGATCTGGGCTTTCAGCAGTTCCGGCAGATCGTTCACATCCTGGATGTGGTCGTACTGCTTGGTCAGCTTGGAGTGCGGTACAGCGACGATCTTGGCATCTTCGCCAGATTCATCGGTCATCTTCAGCACGCCAACTGGACGGCAGCGAATGACGGAACCGGCCAGCAGCGGGTAGGGGGTCGGAACCAGTACGTCGACGGGGTCACCATCCAGAGAGAGGGTCGCGTTCACGTAGCCGTAGTTGCACGGATAGAACATCGGGGTAGACATGAAGCGATCGACGAAAATAGCACCGCTGTCCTTGTCGACTTCGTATTTGATCGGGTCGGCATTCTGCGGGATTTCGATGATGACATAGATATCGTCGGGCAGGCTCTTGCCGGCCGGTACCAGGTTCAGGCTCATGATAATTCCTTCGTTGTTAGTATCAGGTTTGCAGGCCGATATTATAGCGATGTGATGTTAAATGACCATATTTCAGCGGCTATCGCTAACAAAGAAGGGGGATGTTTCCTGTTTGCGGCGCGTTGATGTGTGCAGGATGCAACAAAACGGCTGTTTTGATGCCCTGCCGCTGACCTTGGTCACCGGCAGGGCATGTGAAGTGCGAGCAAAGGCGGTCAGAGCGAGTAGGGGAGTCTCGATTCGTTGACCAGTCGCGACAGGGCTGTCACTACATGAGGGTCAAACTGGGTGCCGGAGCGGGACTGGATATACTCCATGGTCTGCGCCAGCGTCCAGGGCTCCTTGTAGGGGCGCTTGCTGAGCAGGGCATCGAATACATCGACTACCGCCACAATCCGCGCCGACAGCGGGATCTGCTGGCCTGCCAGCTGCTGCGGGTAGCCTTTACCATCGAAGTGCTCATGGTGGCCCCGGGCGATCTCTGCCCCCAGCGAGAGGTAGCTGGTTCCCTCCACCATTTCGCCCGCCTTGTGCAGGATATTGGCGCCGATACCTGCGTGCTGCTCCATGATGGCCCGCTCTTCCGGGTCGAAACGGCCGGGCTTGTGCAGGATATGATCCGGGGTGCCCACCTTGCCCACATCGTGCAGGATGGAAGCCATGCCGATCATCTCGACAAACTCCGGGGTCAGCTGCTCAGGATAGGCCGCCATCTTCTTCAATTCGGCCACGATGGCATCCGAGAGCTTCTGTACCCGCAAGACATGCTCGCCGGTATCGGAGTCGCGAAACTCCGCCAGCGCCGCCAGTGCCACCACGGTGGCCTCTTGGGCGCGCAGCAACTGGTTGTAGAGATAGAGGTTGTCGTAGGCCGCCGAGATGCGCTGGCAGAAGACATCCAGCAGATCGCATTCGAGGGGATCGAGAGGCTGGGTCGGGGTAAAACTCAACACGAACTCGCGACCATTCTGGGCGGCGATATAGAGGGAGTCCTGCGGGTGTTCAAAGCGGTTGCAGCGCGTCGCCAGTGCCTTCAGAACCGAGTCATTGAGGGTGGGAAAGTCGGTGATCTTGCCATCATCCAGCAGAGTCTCGTAGTCGCCGGTGGCGGCGAGGATCTCCAGCCCCTGTTCGCCGGGACGGCGCTCGGCGCAGATAGCCCCTTCGGTGCCCACATCGAGAATGGCGCTGATCTGTTTCAGCACGCCGGAGGCAAACTCCTTGAGTGAATGAAGATGGTAGAGATCGCCCGCCCCTTCCAGAATTTTGCCGAGCCCTTGGCGACTCTTGTCGATGGCGCTGAGAGTTTCGTATGAACGCAGGGATGCGATGACGGTGGTATAGAGCTTTTGTACCGTCAGCTCGGTCTTTGTCTTGTAGTCGTTGATGTCGTAATCGAGGATCACCCGCTGCTCGGGGGCTTGGCCGGGTTGGCCGGTACGCAGCACGATCCGCACCAGCGAGTTGTGCATTTCGTTGCGGATCCGGTGCACCAGCCGCAGACCTGCATCTTCGGTCTCCATCACCACATCGAGCAGGATCAGTGCAATCCTGGGATTGGCCTCCAGCATGCGGCCAGCTTCGGCGCCGCTGTAGGCATTGAGCAGCTCCAGCGGACGGGATTTGTAGTGAATGTTGGAGAGGGCCAGGCGGGTGGCATGATGGATATCCGGCTCATCATCCACGATCAGCACTTGCCATGGGTTGAGTGCCTTGGGGACCACGACCTCCTCATCATCGAGTTCGATGATGTCGTCGTCCAGCAAGATATCGTCCTTGTCTTGGGCACTGCTCATATCGGTTACGCCTCCGGCGCTCAATGAGTATGTGAACAGTATGCACGATCACATCCGCTCGGATCATCAGGATAAGTAGATATCGTGAGCTGGCTCCGCCTCTTTATCGCTACTCGAAAGGTTCCAGATACCCCTGGATCGACTTCTTCAACCAGGCCAACACCTTGCCGTGATAGGCGTTTTCCGCCAGATAGACCCCGTAATCCCGCCACTGCAGGCTGAACTTGTGTTTCAGAGTCAGCAGGGAGCCTTGTCGCAGCTGGCTCTGGATCAGTGGCGAGGGGAGCACTGCCCAGCCCAGCCCGTCCAGCACCGCATTGCGCATCAACTCGAAGCTGGAGAGGCCGATATGCTGGCCCCCTACTGGCAACAGGCTTTTTACCGAAAATTCATCTACATACGAGAGGGTGACCTGGGTGTGATCGGTCAGATCCTGCTGTTTGACCCGCTTCAGTCCGGCCAGCGGATGGCTTGGCGCCACCACCATCAGGGTGCGGATCGGGTTGAGCACGTCGATATTGAGGCCGCTGCGCTCCTGATCTTCGGTAATGAGGCCAAAGGCGGCATCGACGAACCCCTCTTCCACCAGCGCTGGCAGTTCAGGCGGAGAGGCGAGCACCAGCGAGATACTGGTGCCGGGAAACTGGTTGTGCAGGCTGGCCAGCATCTCGCGCCACACCGGCTCGGGAATGGCGTCATCACGGGCGACTCGCAGCGCCACTTCGGCCCCCGAGGCGTAATGTTTGCATTTCTGCTGCAAGCTGTTGGCCGCCTGCAGCAGGCGAGTGCAATCATCAAGCACCAGCTCGCCGATCTCGGTCAGCCGACTCTGATTGGCGCCTCGTTCAAAAAGTTCGACGCCAAGCTCAACTTCCAGCGCCGCGATGGCGGTGCTGACGGCGCTGCGGCTTTTGCCGAGGCGACGGGCGGTGTTGGCAATTGAGCCGCTATTAGCTGACTCTACAAAGAGTTCTATCTGATATAGCTTCATCTTTTACAGGCCATGACGGATTTTTTCACCATCACCTTAGCGTGCCGAACCAAGGCAAGGCAAATCTTTAGCGTCGGAATAGTCGACGCTGAGCGATTGTCGCGAGTTGCTTCTCCCCGTTTAACATCTCTCCCGTCGAAGCAACAAAGGCATCTTATATGTTATTAAGTCGTATGTTTCTGGCCCGACTGTTTTTGACCGGCGCCATCGTGACCGAGGTCGCCGGTACCTCCAGCATGGCCATGATCCCCGAGCAGGGGGCAGGCTGGATGAATTACATCCCGATGTGGCTGTTGATCGGTTTCTCGTACTGGTTGCTGGCGAAAGCCGCCAAAACAATCTCCATTGGTATTGCGTTTGCGCTCTGGGAGGGGCTCGGGATCACCTTGATCACCATAGTGTCGGTCATGTTCCTTGGTTACGATGTGACCGTTCAGGAGCTGATTGGCCTGGCTCTCGCGATAGTGGGGATTGTTATGGTGACCATGGGGGAGACCCATGATGAGCCCGCAGACAAGTCAGTAGAAGCGGAGGCCACAGCATGAGTCCGTTTGTGATTGTACTGGGTGCCGCACTGATCGATATCGGCGCCAATATGGCCATCAACCGCTCCAAGGGTTTTCGTTACAAGGGGTGGGGATTCCTGGGGATCATGCTGGTACTCGGCGCCTTTACCCTGCTCTCGGAAGCGGTAAGTGGCGGCCAGATTGACCTGGCTGTTGCCTACGCCACCTGGGGGGCTATCGGCATCGTCGGTACGGCGCTGGGCGGTTTGCTCTTCTTCGGTGAGCGGCTCAAGCCCATCGGCTGGGCTGGCATGATGGTGATGGCGCTGGCAGTCGTTATGCTGACTACCGCCTGATAATCTGAAGCAATAACAAAAGCCGCCCGGTTTCGCCGGGCGGCTTTTTGCTTGGCCGACTGTTTGACCGACTCAGCCTCAGCGCGGCGCTTCGTAGAGCTCCAGCGGCAGGCCGTCGGGGTCGGCGAAGAAGGTAAAGCGCTTGCCGGTCAGCTCGTCCACCCGCACCGGCTCTACCTCGACCCGATGGGCCAGCAGGTGGGCGATGACCCGGTCAAGATCGCTGACCCGAAAGGCGAGATGGCGCAGGCCGCACGCCTCGGGCCTGGAGGGGCGCTCGGGAGGCGAGGGGAAGCTGAACAGCTCCAGCTGGCTGCCGTCCGGCAGGGCCAGATCCAGTTTCCACGACTGGCGCGCTTCGCGCAGGGTCTCGGCGATGATGGGCAGCCCCAGCACCTCGTGGTAGAAGTGGCGCGAGCGTGGGTAATCGCTGGCGATGATGGCCACATGGTGGATGGCGTCAAACAGCGGAAAGGTCATGGTGTTTCCTTGTCAGCAGCATAGTGAACGGGCAGCCTGCGCTGCCCGTGTCGTTGATCTAGTTGAAGAAACCGCCGAACCAGTCATCCAGCGCACTGCGTGGCGTCGCACTGCTGGCGCAACCGGCCGGGGAGCCCATGGTGGATGCTTTGGCCGGCACCTGCAGGCTGCCCGGGCAGTCGCTGGTGACGCGGGTGCCGCTGGCGCGGGAGAAGTTGGCCCAGGTGACCCCTTCCGGCATCTTCAATCCCAGACTGTTGACGCCGCGCTGGCTCATGTAGCCGCTAAAGAGCTGCAGGGCACCGCTGGCACCGGTCAAACCCGCCGGGGTGTTGTCGTCGCGACCGACCCAGATACTGACCAGCTCGTTGTTGTCCATCCCGGCAAACCAGGAGTCGCGCAGCTCGTTGGTGGTGCCTGTCTTGGCCGCCATGGTGGCGCCTGGGAACTTGGCACTGAGCGCGCGGGCCGTGCCCTGACTCACCGTCTTGGTCATGGCGAACAGGGTCAGCCAGCTTGCTTGCTGGTCGGTGACCCGCTTGGCGGTCTGATCATGCTGATAGAGCAGGCTGCCATCCCCGTTGACTACGGCGCGAATGGCCGACAGCGGCTGGGTCAGTCCCTGATTGGCGATGGGCAGATACATCTGGTTCACCTCCAGCGGGGAGAGGGCCACCGCCCCCAGCACCAGCGACGGATAGGGCTGGATCTCCTGCTGGACTCCCAGCTTGTGCAGGGTATCGACCACTTTTTCCAGCCCCACCTGCAGACCGAGATTGACGGTCGGCACGTTGAGGGAGCTGGCCAGCGCATCCATCAGCGGCACGCTCTGGCGGAACTTGCGATCGTAGTTTTGCGGCGTCCAGACCTGACCATCCTGACCGCGAATGCGGATCGGCTGATCTTTGAGCGGGGTCGCGAGCGTCAGGCCGTTGGAGAGGCCGGTGAGGTAGACCGCCGGCTTCACCAGCGAACCGATCTGGCGGCGGGCATCCAGCGCCCGGTTGAACCCGGCGTAGCGGGGATCGCGGCCACCCACCAGCGCGACGACTTCGCCCTTATGCCAGTCGGAGACCACCATGGCCGCCTCCAGCTTCTTCTTGCCGCGCAGCTTCTCGATATCGGCGAGGCCCGATTCGACCGCCCGCTCGGCCGCATGCTGGGCGATGGGGTCGAGGCTGGTGAAGATCTTGAGGCCGGACTGCTTGAGCAGATCGGCGCCGAAGCGGCTCTGGATCTCCCGCTTGAGCAGTCCCATAAAGGCCGGTGTGCGGCCATAGCTCATCTGGCCACGGGCGATGATGCCGAGGGGCTGGCGGCTGGCCAGCTCATATTCGGCCTGAGTCAGGCTGCCGTGATCCATCAGCAGCTTCAGCACCAGATCACGGCGGGTCTTGGCCCGCTCCGGGAAGCGCCATGGGTCGTAATAGGAGGGGCCTTTCACCAGACCGACCAGCAGGGCGACCTGATCGATATCCAGCTCGTTGACCGGAATGCCGAAGTAGAAGTAGGAGGCGAGGCCGAAACCATAGACCCCTTGCGAGAAGTTCTGCCCCAGATAGACCTCGTTGAGGTAGGATTCCAGGATCTCGTCCTTGCTGTAGCGATAGTCGATCAGCACCGCCATATAGGCTTCCTGCAGTTTTCGCCACAGGCTGCGCTCACGGGTCAGGAAGAAGTTTTTGGCCAGCTGCTGGGTTAGGGTACTGCCCCCCTGCACGGTACGACCCGCGATCAGGTTGGCGAACATGGCCCGCATGATAGCCACCGGCGAGACGCCGCCATGCTGGTAGAAGTCGCGATCTTCGGTGGTGAGCAGGGTCACCAGCAGGCTGTCGGGCACTTCGGCGATACGCACCAGCAGGCGATCTTCCCGATCCTCGGTATTGAGGCGATCGAGCAGCACAGGGTCCATCTGGGCGTAACCGAGCTGGCGCTGGTTCTCCAGCGACTGGATCCCCTCAAGGCGCGGGCCGTTGAAGGTGAGGCGCAGGCCACGGGCCCCATCGGCGCCGTCATAGAACTCGAACGGACGGCGAATCAGCTCGATGCGGTTGCCGTTGATGGTGTATTCACCCGGCGTGTGAGGCTGGCGCACCTGCTTGTAGCTCAGCATGTTGAGCTCGCGCAGCATCTGGTCCCGCGACAGGCGCTGGCTGGGGTAGAGCTCCAGCGGGCGGCTGTAGACCATCACCGGCAGCTGCCACTTCTCGCCATCGAAGCGCTCGCGCACCTTGGTATCGAGGTAGATGCCAAACACCACCATAAAGGCCGCCACCACCAGGGAGAGCTTGAAGCCAAGCCAGAACAGCTTGCGCCAGATGGTGCGTTTGGGCGCTGCCTTCTTGGGGGCTCGCTTGCGTCGTTGGGTTGCCATAAATCCTCTTTGCTTTCCTTTCTACTTGTTATGTCGCATTCGCGAACGTCCGAGCGGGATTAACCCATCGAACCTAGATACCCATCTTCTTTTTGGTGACTTTGGTCGGCATCGCCTCCAGCGGATTATCCGGCCAGTAGTGGCGGGGATAGCGTCCCTTCATCTCTTTCTTCACCTGTTCGTAGGATCCTGCCCAGAAAGCGGCCAGATCGGCGGTGATCTGCAGCGGTCGCTGGGCGGGGGAGAGCAACTCCACCACCAGCGGTACTCGGCCATCGGCCACGCAGGGAGTCGAGCCTTGCCCGAACATCTCCTGAATGCGTACCGGGATCACCGGTGCCTGCCCCGGCTGATAGCGGATCCGCACCCGGCTGCCGGTGGGCGCAGCAAAGTGGCTCGGCAGTGCCTCGTCCAGCCGTTTGGGCAGTGGCCAGGGCAGGGATTGGCGCAGGATGTCGCTCATATTGAGCCTCTTCAGCTGCTCCAGCCGGGTCATACCGCTCACCACTGGCAGCAGCCACTGCTCCAGCGTGGCCAGCAGGCTGTCGTCATCCATCGCGGGCCACCCCTCATCAGGCAGCCAGTCGCGGGCACAGCGCAGACGAGCCAGCAGCCCTTCGCTACTCTCGTCCCACGGCAGCACATGCAGCCCTTTGCGGCGAATGCCTTGCAGCAGGCAGCGCCCTTTCTGCTCGTCAGAGAGTTCGGTCAGCGGTCGCTGGCTCAGCACCAGCTCGCCGATCACCTGCTGGCGTTCGGCGCGCACCCGCTCCTCCCGCTCGTCCCAGTCGAACCACTGGCGCTCGCTCACCAGCTCCGGCAGCAGACGCGCCAGCTCATCCAGCTCTATCGGTTCGGCGATAAAGATACGGCTGCCGCGATCGTTCTGCCCCATCTCGATGGCGATTATGGCCCCTTGTCCCTGACAGGGATGACCTTCTACCAGATCGCAGCTCACCCCACCACTGAGTTGATAGCGACTGCCGCTTCGCAGCTTGCCGATGCGATCCGGCCAGGCGAGGGCGCAGAGTAGCCCCAGCCACTGACCCTGCGCACTGGCAGGGCGTCCGCCAAGCCGTTCAAACCAGCGGGCAGCGCTCTGGCGCAGGGCACTTTGACGGCGGTGGAACAGCACAGAGAGGCGCTCCGATCCTCGCAGATCTTCTTCCTGCAACGCCAGCAGATAAGCGGCATCGGCGACAATCCCTGTCAGACCCTCGGACTCCAGCTCGCGGGCGCGCAGCAGCATGCGAGCGAGGCGAGGGTGGGTACCGAAAGCCGCCATGGCACGGCCAGCGGGAGTGAGTTGTTGCTCACCCTCCGGCTTCATGGCGCCAAGGGCCACCAGCAGCCGCTGGGCGCTGGCGACGGCCGCAGCCGGCGGCATGTCCAGCAGCGGCAGATCTTCTACCTTGGCGCCCCACTGGGCGGCATCTATCAGCAGGCCGGTCAACTCCTGAGTGAGGATGTCTGGCGGGCTCTGCTCGGCGAGCCGCTCCTGCACCTCGCTGCTCCAGAGCCGGTAGCAGACGCCGGGGCCGAGACGGCCAGCACGGCCTGCCCGCTGGGTGGCGGAGGATTTGGCTATCTGGCGTGTCTCCAGCCGGGTGACGCCGCTTTTCAGATCATAGGAGGCTCGTCGTTCCAGCCCGCTGTCGATAACGACAGAGACCCCCTCGATGGTGAGGGAGGTCTCCGCCACATTGGTGGTGAGCACCAGCTTACGGCGGCCGGCAGGCGCCGGTTCGATGGCTGCCTGCTGGGCCGCCATGTCGAGGCGGCCGTAGAGGGGGGCGAGGGTCACGTCGTCCGGCAGTTTGTCTGCCAACCACTGCGCCAACCGCTCGATCTCACCCTGTCCCGGCAGAAAGACCAGCAGGCTGCCATCTTGAGCGGCCAGCGCTTCGAGTACCACGGCGCCGACCTGCGGCTCCAGCCACTGCTGGCGATTGGCGGGGCGGTAGTGGTAGTCGATGGGAAAGCCGCGCCCCTCGGAGCGAACCACAGGGGCATCCGGCAGCAAGGTCTCGAGTGCCATGCCATCCAGGGTAGCGGACATCACCAGGAGCTTGAGGTCATCGCGCAATCCCTGCTGGCTCTCGATGGCGAAGGCCAGCGCGGTATCGGCGTGCAGACTGCGTTCGTGGAACTCGTCGAAGATCACCAGTGAGACGCCAGTCAGCTCAGGGTCTTGCTGCAACATCCGGGTCAGCACCCCTTCGGTGACGATCTCGAGCCGGGTCGCTGGGCTGGTGCGGCTCTCACCGCGTACCCGCAGGCCGATGCGCTCGCCCACCTTCTCCCCCAGCTGACGGGCCAGAAAAGTGGCGATATTGCGCGCAGCCAGGCGCCTTGGTTCCAGCATGATGATGCGGCCGGGAAGCCGGTTCTGGCGCACCAGCTCCAGCGGCAGCAGGGTCGATTTGCCCGCGCCGGGGGGCGCCTGCAGGATCACGCTGGTGTGGCTGTCGAGGGCGGCAAAGAGTTCGGGCAATACCGAAACGATGGGGAGCTGGGACAAAGCGATGAGCACCTTCTGTAGCAACCGGTAAAACGGCGCCTATTCTGCCACAGCCACCCACGCCACCGTGAGTGGATGTGCGGATATGGCCACTCGGGTAGGAGGGTGGCGAGACATGGCCGGATGGCTGCCATAGAATGGGCCCATCCAATGAGCGTGAAAAAGGCATTATCACCACATGGCCAAACTCTTCTTTGCCCTGCCCGTCAAGGAGCTCGCCCCCGAGCTCATCGCCTGGCGCGATCAGCAGCCCTGGCCCGGTCAGCCGGTGCCGCAAGCCAACCTCCACCTGACCCTGGCATTTCTGGGTGAGGCTGACGAGTTGACCACCCACCGCCTGATCGCCGCCGTAGAGCGTCAGCACTGTCCGCCGCTCTCCATCAGGCTGGATGAGACCGGCTGGTTCAGCCGGGCCAAGGCCGCCTGGATTGGCCCGAAGGAGTGGCCCAACGAGCTGACCGTGCTGGCGAAGGCGCTGCGCCGCCACGGCGAGAAGTTGCGCCTTGGCAATGGCGAGCAGGGTTATCGCCCCCATGTCACCCTGTCGCGCAAGGCGGATGAGGCTCCGGCCATCCTGCCTGCCCCAAATTTTCTGCTGCAGGCCGATGAGTTCTGCCTCTATCAATCCATCTCGACCCCGGACGGGGTGCGCTACGAGCCGCTTGCCTGCTGGCCGCTGCGCGCCCGGGTAAAAGAAGACGCGCGGAGGGCTAACCCGTGATTTTTGATCCCCCCCTGCAATCGGGCCAGCTGGTGGCCCGCTACAAGCGCTTTCTGACCGATGTGCAACTCGATAACGGCGAGGTCATTACCATCCACTGCGCCAACACCGGTGCCATGACCGGTTGTGCCGATCCGGGCACCCGGGTCTGGTACTCCACCTCCGATAACCCCAAGCGCAAGCTGCCCAACAGCTGGGAGATCGCCGAGAGCCCGGCGGGCCACTTTATCTGCGTCAACACGGCGCGCGCCAACCAGATCGCCCGGGAGTTGATCGAGCAGGAGGCTATTGCTCCGCTGGCGGGTTACAGCCGGTTGCGCACCGAGGTGAAGTATGGCGAAGAGAACAGTCGCATCGATCTGCTGCTGGAAGATGACGAGAAGGGCAATTGTTACATCGAGGTAAAATCGGTCACCCTGCTCGACGAACGTGAACATCCGGGTATGGGCTACTTCCCCGATGCGGTCACCGCCCGTGGTGCCAAGCATTTGCGCGAGTTGATGGCGATGAAAGCGGCGGGCCACAGGGCCGTACTGCTCTTTATGGTGCTGCACTCCGGAATAAGCCGGATGCGCCCTGCAACCCATATAGATCCGCACTATAGTCTGCTAATTGAGCAGGCAATCGCGGCGGGGGTTGAAATTTTATGCTATCGGCCCCATGTTGGGGTGCAAGGCATGGTGGCTCAAGGGTTTATCCCGTTTGAATCTGGTCACCTGTTACCCGAGGGGAGTGCATAAATATTGGAGTGGGTAACATTATTGGTACGGCTCGTTTGCTTACCCGTTACCCTTCTGCTATAGATGTCGCCCTCAATTTATGGATGGCACGGGTAGCGTGCTGAATTAGGAGACAGGGCATGCCAACAGGCGAAAACAGGAAATCTCTGGGCCCCCTGGCCATTGCGGGTGTCGCGCCTTACCAGGAAAAGCCGGGTGAGGAGTACATGAATGACCAACAAAAGGCGCATTTTCGCAAGATCCTGGGTGCCTGGCGCAACCAACTGATGCAGGAAGTTGATCGTACCGTCGACCATATGAAAGACGAGGCTGCCAACTTCCCGGATCCCGTGGATCGTGCCGCGCAAGAAGAAGAGTTCGCTCTTGAACTGCGTACCCGCGACCGTGAACGCAAGCTGATCAAGAAGATCGAGAAGACCTTGCAGCTGCTTGAAGACGATGATTTCGGTTACTGCGAACACTGCGGTATCGAGATCGGTATCCGTCGTCTGGAAGCCCGTCCGACTGCCGACCTCTGTGTCGATTGCAAGACGCTGGCCGAGATCAAGGAAAAACAGATGGCCGGTTGATCCCGACCCTCTGGTATATGAAAAAGGGAGCTCGCGGGCTCCCTTTTTTATTGAGCTTTTGGCGGTCGCGCCCCAGAATGCAGCCTCAATGAATCGCTTACCCGAATAGTCATGCCAGTGAATTTCCCGTCCTCACCCCTTGTGCGCCCCTATGTCGGCCGCTTTGCCCCCTCACCCTCAGGCCCGCTTCATTTCGGTTCGCTGATCGCCGCCCTCGGCAGCTTTTTGCAGGCCAGAGCGCAGCAGGGGCGCTGGCTGGTTCGCATCGAAGATATCGATCCGCCGCGGGAAATGGCGGGGGCAGCGCACCTGATCCTCAAAACCCTTGAGGCATATGGCCTCGAGTGGGATGGGGAGGTGATGTTCCAGAGCGCGCGCCATAGTCGTTATGACGAGATCATCGACCAGCTCTATCGGGCGGGGGATCTCTACTGGTGCCGTTGCACCCGGCGCGAAATCATGGCCGCGGGCGGTCTCTACAGCGGCCACTGCCGCACCCTCGGGCTTGCGGCCGAAGGTTGCGCCGCCCGGCTGCGCCAGCACCATCCGGTCTACCACTTCGACGATCGCTTGCAGGGCCATATCGCGGTCCCGGCGGCGCTTGCCGAGGAGGATTTTATTATCCGCCGCCGCGACGGGCTTTACGCCTACAACCTGGCAGTGGTGGTGGATGATATGGACAGCGGCATCACCGAGATAGTGCGCGGTGCCGATCTGCTGGAGCCCACGGTGCGCCAGATTGCCCTCTACCAGACCCTGGGGGCGCCGGTGCCCGACTGGGTGCACCTGCCGCTGGCGGTACTGGCCGATGGCAACAAGCTCTCCAAGCAGAACCATGCGCCGGCCCTGGCGCTCGATGAGGTGCGACCGGCCCTGTGGCAGGCGCTGCACTTCCTCGGCCAGTGCCCGCCGCCCGAGCTGATGGCGAGCCGGATTGACGAGATCATCCGGTGGGGTATCGCTAACTGGCAGCTCGAACGGGTGCCCGCCAGCGAGAAAATCCCGCTCGCGGATTGCTGAGTCGACCAGGTGATTTTTGTTTGATTGAGCGTAAATTGCCGCTGTTGATTGTGATTTTACCGGGATGATCCGTTTCAAACGGGATCAATTGTCAGCACGGTTTTTCATTTGGTTAGGCGTGAGCTATGATAGGCCGCTATTTTTTGGCCTCCCGTCAATTTAGAAGTCATGAAGAGGTGTACCATTTTTTCCCAGATCGCAAACTTTTGCCGCAAGGTGCTCGGCAAGGAAGACGGCGAGCAGTCGGTGGAATCCCCCATTCCAGCCCGTGTCGCCGGTCAACGTCGTACCTTAAGCCGTGATCAGCACCCTATTTCGCGCAAAGAGATCAGCGAGAATGCACTCAAGGTGCTCTATCGCCTGAACAAAGGGGGCTATGAGGCCTACCTGGTCGGCGGCGGAGTCCGGGATCTGCTGCTCGGGAAGACGCCCAAGGATTTCGACATCGCAACCGATGCGACGCCGGAGCAGATCAAGGCGCTGTTCAGCAACTGCCGCCTGATTGGCCGTCGTTTCCGCCTGGCCCACATTGTCTTTGGTCGTGACGTGATCGAAGTGGCCACCTTCCGGGGTCACCACCATCAGGTCAATACCAGCAAACATGTGTCGGCCCAGTCTGATGAAGGCATGCTGCTGCGCGACAACGTCTACGGCACCATCGAAGAGGATGCCGAGCGCCGCGACTTTACCGTCAACGCCCTCTACTACAGCGCCAAAGATTTCACCCTGCACGATTTCGAAGGGGGTCTGGAAGATCTGGCCGAGCGCAAGCTTGAGCTGATCGGCGATCCCGAGACCCGTTATCGTGAAGATCCGGTGCGGATGCTGCGCGCCGTGCGCTTTGCCGCCAAGCTGGATATGACCATCAGCCCGCGTACCGCCGCCCCCATCAAGGAGCTGGCGCCACTGCTGCAAGACATCCCTGCGGCCCGCCTGTTTGAGGAGACCCTCAAGCTGTTCCTGGCTGGCGACGGTCTGGCGACCTACAAACTGCTGCGCGAGTATGGCCTGTTCCAGCAGCTCTTCCCGCAAGTGGCGGCGCTGTTTACCCCGCACGGCAACTCGCCCTACGAGCAGTTTATCGAGCAGGCGCTGATCGATACCGACACCCGCGTCCGCGAAGATAAGCGCGTCACCCCCGCCTTCCTCTACGCCACCCTGCTGTGGGGCTGCGTCGAGGCCCGTGGTCGGGTGCTGGAGAACGAGAGCGGCCTGCCCTGGTATGACGCCTTCATGCTGGCGATCAACGAGGTGCTGGACAATCAGGTGCGGATCATCGCCGTTCCCCGCCGTTTCACCACAGATGTCCGCGACATCTGGGCACTGCAACAGCGGCTGACCCGTCGTCAGGGCAAGCACCCCGAGCGCGCCATGGAGCATCCCAAGTTCCGCGCGGCGTTCGACTTCCTGTTGCTGCGCAACCGGGTCGAGCGCGGTCTCGGCGAGCTGGCCAGCTGGTGGGAGCGCTATGTTGCCTCCAATCCGGATGTGCGCCCGCAATTGCAGCGTGAAGCGACCCGTCGCCCGGCCAGCGGTGAGCGCGGCGAGGCCCGTAGCCACGATGGCGAGAAGCGCAGCAGCAACAGCCGCAACCGTCGTCGCCCCCGTCGCCGCAAACCGAAAGTGGCCGAGTGACAACAGACGTGATGACCGAGGTCTTCATCGCCATTGGTTCCAACCTGTCTGATCCGCTGGGTCAGGCTCGTCGCGCCGTTGCTGCCTTGGCAAGGTTGCCGGAATCTGTGCTGGTGGAGGCCTCGTCGTTTTACAGCAGCCGCCCCATGGGGCCTGCTGACCAGCCGGACTACGTCAATGCCGTGGCCCGGCTCAATACCCGGCTCGCGCCCCTTGCGCTGCTGGATCAATTACAAAAAATCGAGCTGGAACAGGGACGTGTGCGCAAAGAGGAGCGGTGGGGACCCAGAACCTTGGATCTCGATCTGCTGCTCTATGGGGATCAGGTGATCAACCATGAGCGCCTGATCGTACCCCACTACGGCATGAAGGAGCGGGAGTTCGTGCTGCTGCCCCTTGCCGAAATTGCGCCTGCTCTGGTGCTGCCCTGCGGCACCCCGCTCGCCCGACTGGTTGCCCGCTGCCCGCACAATGATTTGGCCATCATTGCCCCGTGTGCAGACGTACAGGAGCCTCTATGAGCAAGATCACCACCGCCAGCCTGCTGAAGATGAAGCAGGAAGGTCAAAAGTTCACCGCCATCACCGCCTATGATGCCACCTTTGCCAAGCTGTTCGACGACGAGGGGGCCCACGTGCTGCTTATCGGCGATTCACTGGGCATGGTGCTGCAAGGGGGGCAGGATACCCTGGCGGTCAACATGGATGAGATGGTCTATCACACCCGCTGTGTGGCGCGTGGTGCCAGCAAGGCACTGGTGGTCGCCGACATGCCTTTCATGAGCTACGCCACCCCCGAGCAGACTTACCAGAACGCTGCCCGCCTGATGGCGGCCGGTGCCCGCATGGTGAAGATGGAAGGGGGCGACTGGCTCTGTGACTCCATCCGCCACCTCACCCGCAACGGGGTGCCGGTGTGCGGTCACCTCGGCCTCACTCCGCAATCCGTTCATGTCTTTGGCGGCTTCAAGGTGCAGGGGCGCGATGAGTTTCAGGCGCAGGAGATCTACCGTCAGGCCCTCGAACTGCAAGCGGCCGGTATCCAGCTGCTGGTGCTCGAGTGTGTGCCCACTGCGCTGGCCGAGCGCATCACCAAGGCGCTTCGCATCCCGGTGATCGGCATTGGTGCCGGCCCCGCGACCGATGGTCAGATTCTGGTGATGCACGATGCCTTTGGCGTCACCTCCGGCTATGTGCCCAAGTTCACCAAGAACTTCCTGGCCGAGACCGGCGATGTGCGTGCCGCCATCCGCCTCTATGTGCAGCAGGTGAGCGAGGGGAGCTTCCCCGGCCCGGAGCACTGCTTCAACTGATCCTGGCAGTTGCATGATGGGGGCTGCGGCCCCCGTCTCTGCTTCTCAGCCTTGTAACGTTAATCCGTATAGCTAATCCGTATCTTATTGATTCATCTAAAGGTGAACTGCTGATAGCCATGTTCGTGCCCCATCCCGCCCGAGCGCTATCGGTAGATGCAACCCGTCTCTCTTTTTGATTTATCGGAAGGTGAACTGCTGATGTTGGTCGTAAATAATCCCGTCGTTCTGCGTGAGCAGATCAGCCAATGGCGCCGTGAAGGGCGTGCCATCGCATTCGTGCCCACCATGGGCAATCTGCATCAGGGCCACCTGACGCTGGTGAAAGAGGCGCACAGCCACGCCGAGAAGGTGGTGGTCAGCATCTTCGTCAACCCGATGCAGTTCGACAAGGCCGAGGATCTTGCCAACTACCCGCGCACCCTGGAGCAGGATTGCGCTGCGCTGGAAGCGGCCGGTGTCGATATGGTGTTCACCCCGACCCCGGAGATCATGTATCCGCAGGGGCTGGCCAGCCAGACCTTCGTCGAGGTGCCGGGTCTCTCCAATCTGCTGGAGGGGGCGCTGCGTCCGGGTCACTTCCGCGGGGTCAGTACCGTCGTCACCAAGCTGTTCAATCTGGTGCAGCCTGATGTGGCCTGCTTTGGCCAGAAGGATTACCAGCAGCTGGCGCTTATTCGCAAGATGGTGGCCGACATGGCGATGCCCATAGAGATCGTCGGTGTGCCCACCGTGCGGGCCGAAGACGGGCTGGCGCTCTCTTCACGCAACGGCTACCTGACTGCGGCCGAGCGTGCCATCGCTCCCGAGCTGGCGCGCACCATGAACTGGATCGCCGAGCAGATTGAAGCGGGTGACCACCACCTGCCCTCCTTGGTGGCGCAGGCCAGCCAGCGCCTCGACAACGCAGGTTTTCGTACCGATGCCATCGACATCGTCGATGCCGCCACCCTCGAATCCGCCACTGACGAGAGCGCGCAGCTGGTGATCCTGATGGCTGCTTATCTTGGCAAGGCCCGCCTTATCGACAATCAAGTGGTCACGCTGCAGCAAGCCTGAGCCCGCGACAACCAGGAGGACCCCATGTCCAAGAAGGTTTACTGCATTGCCCAATTCCTGCCCAAACCCGGTAGGAGCAGGCCCTGTTTCAGGTGCTGCAGGCGCTCGAGCCCAACACCCTGCGTGAGGATGGTTGCCTGCAATATCGGGTAACCCGCCATATCGCGAGCCCCTTTGCCGAGGGGGAGAGTTTCCCCATCGTGTTCAACGAGATTTGGCAAGATATGGCTTCTTTCGAGGCGCACTGCCAGCGCGCGGAGATCAAGGCTTTCTTCGAGCGTTACTGTCTGGCGGAAGATGGTTTGGCCGCGAAGTGGAATGTCTGCGTCTATAGCGATGAACCCGAACAGTACGACGCCCCCGTAAAGAAGTAATTTCCCCGATTGTCAGCGGACGCCCCCTCGGGCGTCCGCTGCTTTTTCACGCCTGCCATTTGGCGTTTTCCCTCGCGACTCTGCTCGCACCCGCTGTTTTCTCTCTCCACAATCGGCCCTGATGGCCGCTACAGGTGTTTATTTATGTTTACCTTGTTTACCTTGTTTGCTTCGTTGCTCTTCTGTCTGCTCTGTTTTGCCCTGACCCGGCTACCCGCTTCGGTGCCGCTCTCGCGCAAGGTACTTGCGGGTCTGCTGCTTGGCGCCCTGTTCGGGCTGGCGCTGCAACTGGGTTGGGGCGCCGATGATGCCGGCGTTCAGCAGACCCTGGAGTGGGTCAATATCGTCGGCGGTGGCTATGTCAGCCTGCTCAAGGTGGTGATGATGCCGCTGGTGTTCACCTCCATCCTCTCCGCCATCAACAAGCTGGAGCAGGCCCAGTCCCTCGGCAAGATCAGCGCCGTGCTGATCGGTTCCATGCTGACGTTGGTGATGATCGCCGGTGTGGTGGGGATGACCATCACCCACCTGAGCGGTCTCACCGCAGCCGGGTTGTTGAGTCACGGCAGCGACACGGCAGCCCTGCAACAGAGCATGAGTACCATCGACAGTGCCCAGACCCTGCCTGCCCTGCTGCTCTCGCTGGTGCCCACCAACTTTGCCGCCGATATGGCGGGTAGCCGCGGTCTCTCGGTGATCGGGGTGGTGATCTTCACCGTGCTGGCGGGGGTTGCCCTGCTGCAGTTGAAGGCGGAGCATCCACAGGCTGGTGCTCGCGCCGCCGTCGCCATCGACACCCTGCAACTGTGGGTGATGAAGATGGTGCGGGTGGTGATTGCACTCACCCCCTATGGGGTGATGGCGCTGATCGCCCGGGTGGTGGCCCACTATCCGCTGAGCGAGATCCTCAGCCTGCTCGGTTTTATTCTGGTCTGCTATGTCGCCATTCTGGCGATGTTTGCGGTACACATGGTGATCCTGCTGCTGATCGGCCAGAACCCGCTGCACTATCTGCGGGAAGTATGGGGCGTGCTCACTTTCGCTTTTATCTCCCGCAGCAGCGCCGCCTCCATTCCGCTCAGTATCGAGACCCAGCAGCGCCTTGGCGTGCCCGCCAGCATCGCCAATTTCGCCGCCTCATTCGGTGCCAATCTGGGTCAGAACGGCTGCGCCGGCATCTACCCGGCCATGATGGTGGCGATGATTGCCCCCATGCTCGGCATTAATCCGTTCGATCCGCTGTTCCTGCTGACTCTGCTGCCGGTGATTGCGCTGGGTTCCATCGGGGTGGCTGGCGTCGGCGGTGGCGGCACCTTCGCCGCGCTGATCGTGCTCTCCACTCTCAACTTCCCCATCGCGCTGGTGGGGGTGATGATCGCCATCGAGCCGCTGGTGGATATGGGCCGTACCGCTCTCAACGTCAACGGCGCCATCATGGCGGCGATGATCACCAAGCGCCTGCTGGGCAAACAGCAGCTGGCCAACGTGGAGACGGTGCAGACGCAGGCCGCCAGTTAACTCCGAGTGTTGCCCAATATGAAAGAAGCCCGCAGTTGCGGGCTTCTTTCATATCGACTGTGTTGCCTTGTGGGCAGACGCGGTTACTCGGCAGAGACGGGGTAACCGGCGCCTTTCCAGGCGAAGATGCCGCCCGGCACCCGATAGACCTGCTGATAGCCCTGAGTCACCGCCCAGGCGGCGGCATTGTGGCTGCGGCCGCACTTGACGAAGCCACAGTAGATCACCACAGGACGGGACTTGTCTTCACCCAACAGCGCCTGGAACTGCTCCGCCGTGCCGCTCCCCTCGACAATCTCGCTCCAGTTGTCACCGGCCTTGGCCTCCTTCACGAAGACAAAGTTTTTGGCCCCCGGAATGTGCTCTTTCTTGTAGGAGTCCTCATAGGGCATGGTGTCGATGATCACCAGCTCCTCGCCCTTGTCCATCCGGGTCTTCAGCTCGGCCACGGTCAGCAGCTGATAGCCCCCCTGCTGCGTCTCTTGCGCCAGCTGCACCGCCGACTGCTCCAGCTTCACCTCCTGCTCGAACTGGTTGTCGCCACAGCCACCGAGGGCAAAGCTGGCGGCGATCAGCGAGGCCAGCAGAGTGCGGGATCGCAATGTCATCATGTCACTACTCCTTTAGAACGGAAAAAACGGGGCGGGAAGTTCGCAGCAGGGCGCCCGCAAGCGTCAGTAGCAGCAGATCCCGCACAATGGCCTCCGGCAACGAGCTGAGATCAGCCCTGCCAAGACAGCCGCAAGAGATGTCGAGCCCGATGGCAACGCCATAGCCCAACACCGGAATAAACAGGGCGAGTAGCCCGATCACCAGCCAGAGTCCCCAGCGCCGGTTGGCGATGACCGCAAGCCCAGCACAGAGCTCAAGGGCGATCAGCCCCCAGGCCACTGGCGGGATCAGTGACGGCCAGATCAGCCCGAAGGCCGCGATCTGTTCGACAAACAGGGCGGGGGAGACCAGCTTGAACCCGGCGGAGGCGAGGAAGAATCCTCCCAGAGCCAGATTGGCCAGCATGCGCAGATAAACAACCATGGGATAGCTCTTTATCATCCATGACTCCGACTGCCAGCCACAGGCGTTTGCTTCGCCATGTCCGGGCTATCGGCCGGATAGCGGGCCAGCTCCTGATAGTCGCCGTCCGCTTCGCAGCGAAAGACGGCGGCGGTTTCACCGCTTTGGCACCACTGTGACCACTCGTCTGGCGGGCAGTGGAGGCGAATGGCGAGGCCACAGCCAGCACTGAGCAGGCGCGGCACGTCGCAGACCCGAAACGACTGGTCGTGCTGCTCCAGCCGCTTGCGTAGTCTGACCGTGCCGAGGGTAGAGTGGAACAGGTAGAGAAACTCCTGATTCATGATTTGCCTCCCGTGCTGGCGCGCGCGCCGAACAGGGCGGCACCCAGCGCACCGGCAAACTGGGCATCCGGGTGGGTGGCCACTTCGCAGCCCAACCCTTCGGCCAGATAGTGGCGGAAGGTGGCGCAGTGGCTGACACCGCCGGTAAAGAGTACGCTCGGTCGGGCGCCGAGGCGGTCGATAAAGTTGGCGCTGCGCCGGGCCATGGAGCGGACGATACCGGCCAGGATTGACTCGGCCGGAATGCCCGCCGAGCGCAGGCTGATAGCCTCCGATTCGGCAAACACGGTACACATGCTGCTGATGTCGTGGGGCTCGGCCTCTTGCAGCAGTTCGTCAAGCTGCTCGACCCGAGCTCCCAGAGTGCGGGTGATCACCTCGAGAAAGCGACCGGTGCCGGCGGCGCACTTGTCGTTCATCAGAAAATCGGTGAGGTTGCCGTCGCTATCGAGCTGGATCACCTTGCTGTCCTGCCCGCCGATGTCGATGACGGTGTGTACCGACGAGCAGAGCAGGCGAGCCCCCAGCCCATGGCAGGAGATCTCGGTAACCCGGCGATCGGCGAACGACGCCAGATCCCGGCCATAGCCGGTCAGGGTCAGGTGGGGGCGCTCTGGCAAATCGGCCGAGAGCTCCTCCCAGCCTTGCTCGATGGCAGCCAGCGGACGAAAGGGGGTCGGCACCAGAAAACGGCGGACGATACGTCCGCCATCCCGGCTGTCGAACAGGATCCCCTTGGTCGCGGTGGAGCCCGAGTCAATCCCGATGGAGAGTGACACGGCGCCTCCTTACAGCATCTCGATAAAGGCGGCCAGCCGGGTGGCCAGCTGTCCCTTGTCGGCGCTGGAGTAGTCGGTCTCCACCGCCATGTAGGGGATGCCGTGGCGATCGCGCACATGGCGCTTGATGGCGAGCGACTCCACCGCATAGGTGTGACAGGCCTGCAGGATCACGTCGATCACCCCGTCTGCCTGATACTCCTCCACCATCTGGCTCAGCAGATTCATGCGCTGGTGATTGGGGGAGATGCAGGAGCAGCCGATGGCCAGATACTTGTCGGTCAGCGCATCGAACAGGTCACCCTCCTCGCTGACGCACTGCTCGGTCGCCTTGGCGCCGGTGCAATTCTCGTAACCCACCACCCAGCCACCGTGCTCCTCGATGAGGCGCACCACCTTGTCAGCTGCGCCGCCGATGGGGCAGCCGGTGATGAGGATGCGCGGGCGGGCATCGAGCCGCTTGCCCTCGGCATACTCGGCCTTGATGTGACGGGTCATCTCCTGCAGCTCGCCGATGAGCTGCTCCTTGTCGAAGCGGAAGGTGGCGCCATAGACCACCTTGAGGATGTCGGTGCCGCTCAGCGCCGGCGGGTTGAGCTGACCCAGCCGGTAGAAGTCGGCCAGCGCGCGGCGCTCGCGGTTCTTCAGCACGATGGCGTCGCGCAGCGCGTGCTCGCTGATGGGTTGGCCAAACTGCTGCTCCAGCAACTCCTTGAAGCGGACTATTTCGCTGCGCCACAGGGTGCGGGAGGCCTCGTCATCGGCGCGGTTGGGCAACTGCATCACATGCACCGGTTTGAACTCGGCCATGTACTCGTACATCTTCTTCTTGCCGTCGCAGGTGGTTTCCCCCACCACCAGATCGGAGAAGTAGAAGTAGGGGCACTTGTCGGTCTTGCCGAACCCGTAGCTGCTCTTGATCAGCGGGCAGAGGTTGCGGGGCAGATCTTTCTCGGCCTCCTCGATGGTCTCGTCGCTGGTGGAGCAGAGCGATACCACCACGGCGCCGGCCGCCATCGCCACCTCCTGTGGCATGAAGGTGCAGTAGGTGCCGACCAGGGGAATCTGTCGCTCCTTGAGTGCCATCACAGCCAGAAAGCCCTGACGACGGGCATCTGAAAAACTATCGAAAATGGCTGGCAACTCGGTGATAAGTGACATAGGCGATCCTGCCCTGATGAGAGAAATGAAGAGACAAGATGCTCCATCAATGACGGCACATCCAACCGCGAGAATTATACCTTTGGGGGTAATTCGAAAATTGCGGTGGATCACAAGGTGTCAGGTAAAGCCTTAATAACAGGCAGGTTATTGCGAAGGGGTCTGGCAGGTTGAAGGGGCTACAGGGGGAATAAAAAACGGGCACCGTGAGGTGCCCGTTTTGGCAATCAGTGGCGCAGTCCGGTACCCCGGGAGATAAGCCACCAGGCGATACCGTAGAGGGCCACGATAAAGCCGATGATGATGAGGTAGGCGGTGCCGAGCGGCACGTCGGAGATACCGAGGAAACCGTAACGGAACGCGTTCACCATGTAGATGATGGGGTTCACCTGGGAGACACCCTGCCAGAAGGGGGGCAGCAGGCTGATGGAGTAGAACACCCCGCCCAGATAGGTGAGCGGCGTCAGCACGAAGGTGGGTATGATGCTGATGTCGTCGAATGTCTTGGCAAACACCGCGTTGATAAGGCCACCCAGCGAGAAGAGGATGGCGGTCAGCAGCACGGTCACGCAGACGCTGAACAGATGGTGGATCTGCAGCGGCACGAAGAAGAGCGACACCAGGGTGACGATAAGGCCGACGCAGAGGCCGCGCGCCACGCCACCGCCCACGTAACCGGCGATGATGACGTAGTTGGGCACCGGTGCCACCAGCATCTCCTCGATATTGCGCTGGAACTTGGCGCTGAAGAAGGAGGAGGCAACGTTGGAGTAGGAGTTGGTGATCACCGACATCATGATGAGGCCGGGTACGATGAACTCCATGTAGGTGAAACCGCCCATGTCAC
The DNA here is from genome assembly GCF_040907925.1 of Aeromonas sp. s12. NCBI lineage: Bacteria > Pseudomonadati > Pseudomonadota > Gammaproteobacteria > Aeromonadales > Aeromonadaceae > Aeromonas > Aeromonas sp. s12. The sequence goes on from NZ_JBFOCT010000027.1 coordinate 32,890, forward strand.
CGATGCGCGAACCGATCAGGTTGCCGAAGATGACGAAGTAGAGGCTCATGGTGATGGCCGGTGGCACCAGGGTCTGGATCCAGATGCGGGTAAAGCGGCTCACCTCCTTGGCCAGAATGCTCTTGAAGGCGATGTAGTAGATGGCCAGATTCATGCTTTTCTCCCCTCTTCGACCAGATTGACGAACAGCTCTTCCAGCCGGTTGGCCTTGTTGCGCATGCTCACGACCTGCACCTGCTGGTTCGACAGCTGCTCGAATAGGCTGTTGAGTGACTGGCTCTTGTCGAGATCCACCTCGAGGGTGCGCTCATCCTGCATGCGGCCGTTGAACTCTGGCACCTCAGGTACGGCAGAACCTGGCGCAAGGTCGAGCAGGAAGGTCTCGCGACCCAGCTTGCCCAGCAGATTCTTCATGCTGGTGTTCTCGATCAGACGCCCCTTGTCGATGATGCCGATGTTGCGGCAGAGCATCTCGGCCTCTTCCAGATAGTGGGTGGTGAGGATAATGGTGACACCCTGTTCGTTGAGATCCTTGAGGAAACTCCACATGGAGCGACGGATCTCGATATCGACCCCGGCGGTCGGTTCATCGAGGATCAGCAGCTTGGGTTCGTGCATCAGGGCGCGGGCGATCATCAGGCGGCGCTTCATGCCGCCGGAGAGAGTGCGGGCAGGCATGTCGCGCTTCTCCCACAGATCGAGCTGGCGCAGGTACTTCTCGGCGCGGATCTTGGCTTCTGCCTTGGGCACGCCGTAGAAGCCGGCCTGATGGGTGACAATCTGGATCACCTTCTCGAACTGGCTGAAGTTGAACTCCTGCGGCACCAGCCCGAGCTGGGCCTTGGCCTGTTCGAGATCGCTGTCGATGTCGTAGCCAAACACCTTCACCTTGCCGGCGCTCTTGTTCACCAGCGAGCTGATGACGCCGATGGTGGTGGACTTGCCCGCGCCGTTCGGGCCGAGCAGGGCGAAGAAATCCCCCTGCCTGACGGTAAGATCGATGCCTTTAAGGGCTTCAACGCCCCCCTGATAGGTCTTTTTCAGGCCGCTGATTTCCAGTGCGTTCATTGCAACCTCTGTGATGGTTGAATCCGGCTCGATACAGAAAAGGCGGCCAAGGCCGCCTGCACAGAGTAAAGGGCGCAAGGCCGCTTCACCCGTGATAGTCCTGAACCTGGCTTACTCCTGAGGTACCACTTTGCCGATAAATGGCAGGTTGCGGTACTTCTGGGCGTAGTCGATGCCACAGCCGACCACGAATTCGTCCGGGATGGCGAAGCCAATCCAGTCGACCGGCACCTGCACTTCGCGGCGGGAGGGTTTGTCCAGCAGGGTGCAGATGGCCAGGGATTTTGGCTCGCGCAGGGAGAGGATCTCGCGCACCTTGTTGAGGGTGTAACCGGTGTCGATGATGTCTTCCACGATCACCACATCCTTGCCCTTGATGTCGTCGTCCAGGTCTTTGAGGATGCGGACGTCACGGGTGCTGTGCATGCCGGAGCCGTAGCTGGAGGCAGTCATGAAGTCCAGGGTGATGGGCAGCTGGCACTGGCGGCAGAGGTCGGCCAGGAAGATGCAGGAACCGCGCAGCAGCGCAATCATCACGACTTCGTCAGAACCCTGATAGCGGGCGGTGATCTCTTCACCCAATTTGGCGATCCGGGCGGCTACTTCAGCCTCGGAGATCATCACCTCGACGGTGTGTTTCATCACTTACTCCCATAAGGCCAAAGGGGATTTGGCCGTTCATGAATATCAAAACCGATGATTCTACCACTCATGTTGAAGGGTGCTAGAGATACGTGGTGCTTTTATCGGCTTATTTTAATTGATAGAGTTAGCAGGCACTCAGGCATGATTAGTTAAAATACTATAAACACCATAATCAATAACTATTAGATGATAAAAACTATGGAACCACGCGCAGAAATAAGACGTCGTACCCGGCTGTCGCCGGAAGCTCGTCGCTCCCAATTGATGGAATGTGCCATCGAGGTGTTCTCCCGTCGCGGCATTGGCCGTGCAGGTCACGCCGAGATAGCCGAACAGGCCAAGGTCTCTGTGGCTACCGTCTTCAACTATTTCAACACCCGCGAGGAGTTGGTAGATGAGGTGCTGGCCGAGATCGAACGCTTTGTGAACCAGATGCTGTCGCAGGCATACGGTGACCAGGGCGCCATTTTCGACAAGATCCAGCGTCATGTACGCCTCTCTGTCGATGCCGCCTACGATCAACCGGATTATGCCGGTATCTGGCTGGAGTGGAGCTCATCGGTTCGGGAAGAGGTATGGCCCCGCTATACTAGGCTGCTCGATCACTGCCTTGAGCTGATCGCCAGCGAGCTGCAAACCGCCATGGATGCAGGGGAGATCACCAGCGTGCTGTCAGCACAGGATCTGGCCCGCTCTTTGACCGGTTTTGGCTATGTGATGATGCAGATGATCAATCAACCTCAGCGCCCGGCGCGCCAAGAGGTGACTGATTTCCTGTTCAAGTACGTGACGGCGCCAATTCAGGCTCGCTAACACGGCTTAACGAAAAAACGGCGTCACTCATTGAGTGGCGCCGTTTTTTTATGCCCGAATGTGGCGGTCACCTCAATGGTGGCCATAGCCCCAGCGGTGGGTCAGCTCATGCTCGACACCCAGATGATCGAGGATGCGGGCGACCATAAAGTCCACCAGATCCTCGATGCTTTTCGGCTCATGATAGAAACCGGGCGCAGCGGGCATGATGGTCACTCCGAGCCGTGCCAGTTTCAGCATGTTCTCCAGATGGATCGCCGAGAAGGGGGTTTCGCGGGGCACCAGGATCAGCTGGCCGCGCTCCTTGATCACCACATCCGCTGCCCGCTCCAGCAGGTTGTCCGAGGTGCCGTTGGCAATGGCCGAGACGGTGCCCATGGAGCAGGGGCAGACCACCATCTGTTTGGGCGCGGCCGAACCGGAGGCCACCGGCGAGAACCACTCCTCCTTGCCGCAGGCGACAATCTGCCCCTCCTTGGCGCCATATTGGCGACAAAGATAGGCAGAGAGCTCTTTCGGCGAGCCGGGCCAATCCTGTTGCTGCTCGGTCTTGAGTACCACACGAGCCGCCGATGAGGCGAGCAGGTAGACCCGATAGTCCGCCTGCACCAGACACTGGAGCAGGCGCAGGGCGTAGGGGGCGCCGGAGGCGCCGGTCAGCGCCAGGGTGATCGCTTTGTTCATAGTTCGCCGTGGTAATCTTTGAGGCGGGCGATCAGCTTGTCATGAATGCCGCCGAAGCCGCCGTTGCTCATGACCAGAATATGGTCGCCATCGCGGCTCTCGGCCACCAACCGGTTGATCAGGGTCTCCAGATCGTTGAATACCTTGGCCGGTCGGGTCATATGGGCGGTCACCTCGCCGAGATCCCAGCCGATGTTGGGCGGCTGGAAGAAGAACACTTCGTCGGCGCCATCGAAGCAGCCAGCCAGCTCCTCCTTGTGAACCCCCAGCTTCATGGTGTTGGAGCGAGGCTCCAGCACCGCCAGAATACGTGAGCTGCCTACCTTGGCGCGCAGGCCGCCGAGGGTGGTCTCGATGGCGGTGGGGTGGTGGGCAAAGTCGTCATAGACGCTGATACCCGCCACTTCGCCCTTGAGCTCCATCCGCCGCTTGGGGGATTTGAACTGGCAGAGGGCGGCGATGCCATGCTCCACCATCACGCCAGCATGACGGGCGGCAGCGATGGCCATCAGACCGTTGTTGACGTTGTGCTCGCCGATGCACTCCCAGTGCACCTCACCCTGCTTTTCGCCATCCAGCCACACCTCGAAGGCGGAGCCGTCATCGGCCAGCTTGACCGCCTTCCACTTGGCGTCATCCTGACCCACCAGCTCAACTTCGCTCCAGCAGCCCATCTTGCGCACGGCGGTGAGGTTGTCATCGGCTTGCGGGAACAGCACCCGGCCGTTGCTCGGCACGGTGCGCATCAGGTGGTGGAACTGGCGCTGGATCGCGGCGAGATCCGGGAAGATGTCCGCATGGTCGAACTCCAGATTGTTCATCACTAGGGTGCGCGGATGGTAGTGGACGAACTTGGAGCGTTTGTCGAAGAAGGCGCAGTCATACTCGTCCGCTTCGATGACGAAGAAGGGGGCAGAGCCCAAGCGGGCGGAGACCGGGAAGTTGCCCGGCACGCCGCCAATAAGGAAACCGGGTTCCAGTTTGGCGTACTCCAGCACCCAGGCCAGCATGCTGGCGGTGGTGGTCTTGCCGTGGGTGCCGGCAACGGCCAGTACCCAGCGATCTTGCAGCACGTGCTCCAGCAGCCACTGGGGGCCGGAGATGTAGGGCAGATTGCGGTCCAGCACATATTCAACACAGGGGTTGCCGCGGCTCATGGCGTTGCCAATCACCACCAGATCCGGCGCCGGATCGAGTTGGGAGGGGTCATAGCCTTCGGTCAGTTCGATGCCCTGTTGCTCGAGCTGGGTACTCATGGGGGGATAGACATTGGCATCCGAACCGGTTACCCGGTAACCAAGCTGTTTTGCCAACACCGCCAGACCACCCATAAAGGTGCCGCAGATCCCGAGAATGTGAATATGCATACCGCTTCCTTTCGCAGTAAAGGGAAGTGCGCATTCTAGGGGGTGTTGCGGTGGTGGCACAAGCCGCACTCATGGTGAGAGGCCCACAGATGCAGCACCGGAGGCAGAAATCTTGGCGCTGTTGGGATATGCGAGATTGGAATGGGCTGATGGGCTTTATTTGAGGCTTGATATTGTGTCGCACTTTCTTACAATTCTTCGGTTTTGTGACGCACTCTACAGTTTTACGATATCGCCCTTTTCCAAAGGAGAGTCCCCATGGGCAAGTTCCTGCTTTGCTATCTGGTCGGTGGTCTGGTGGCCATCAGTTGGGCTGCGCTGCCCGCTCACGGTCCCTGGGATCAGTGGGACCTCGCGATTTTTCATACCGTCAACGGCTGGCTCGGCCAGTCGGCTCTGTGGGCCGATCTGGTGGCCATCACCAATAACCGGCTGTTCGATCTGGCGGTGCTGGCCTGTATGGGGCTGATCCTGGCCCGCTGCTTCTTCGCCCGGGATTTGGCGGGTCGTCGCCAGCTGGTGGCGATGGGCATAGTGATGCTGCTGAGTGCACTGGTGATCAACCAGCTTGGTCACCGATTGCCGGTGGAGCGACCCAGCCCGACCCTGATGGTAGCCGATGCGCTGCGGGTGACCCAGATCAGCGCTATTCCGACCAAGGACTCTTCCGGTGACAGCTTCCCCGGGGATCACGCCCTGTTCCTGATGATCTTCGCCGGCTACGCCTTGCGCTATCTACCGCGCTGGGCGGGAGTCACCGCATTGCTGATGGTGCCGATCTTTTCCGCGCCGCGCATTCTGGCTGGGGCTCACTGGTTTACCGATGTCTACGTCGGCGCACTGGGGCTGGCGACCCTCTGTCTGCCCTGGTTGCTGCTGACCCCGCTGGCGGATCGGCTGATAGAGCGCATCGCCCCCCGATTGGCCCGTGTGCCGCTGCTGCGCAGTCAGACCCACTGATTGAACGTCGCAAAATAAAACGCCCCGACATGAAAATGTCGGGGCGTTTTGTTATCCACCCGCTAGATCATCAGCCTTGATAGCCGTTCGGGTTGTTGCTTTGCCAGCGCCAGGTATCGACCATCATCTGCTCCAGACCGCGCTCTGCCTGCCAGCCCAGCTCGGCACGGGCCAGCGTCGGCTCTGCCCAGCACTCGGCGATGTCGCCCGGGCGACGGGGTTTGATCTGGTAGGGAATGGGTCGGCCGCTGGCCGCTTCAAACGCCTTGACCATCTCCAGTACCGAGTAGCCCTGACCTGTGCCCAGGTTGTAGGTGAAGACGCCGGTGTCGCTCTTGATGCGCGCCAGTGCTTTCAGGTGGCCGATGGCGAGATCCACCACATGGATGTAGTCGCGCACGCCGGTGCCATCCGGGGTCGGGTAGTCGTTGCCAAATACCCCCAGCTCCTTGAGCTTGCCGACACCCACCTGGCTAATATAGGGCAGCAGGTTGTTGGGGATGCCGTTGGGATCTTCACCAATCAGGCCGCTCTCGTGGGCGCCGACCGGGTTGAAGTAACGCAGCAGCACGATAGCCCAGCGGGGATCGGATTTGGCGAGATCGCGCAGGATCTCCTCCACCATCAGCTTGGAGCGACCATAGGGGTTGGTGGCGCTGGTGGGGAAATCTTCCCGCAGCGGTACCGAAGCGGGATCGCCATAGACGGTGGCCGAGGAGCTGAATACCAGCCGGAAAACCCCGGCCTTGGCCATCTCCTCGCACAGCACCAGAGTGCCGCTGATGTTGTTCTGGTAGTAGGTGAGCGGGATCTGGCTCGACTCCCCGACCGCCTTGAGACCGGCGAAGTGGATCACCGATTCGATCTGGTGGTTGGCGAACAGCTGCTGCAGGCAGGTTCTGTCCAGCACATCCCCTTCGACGAAGGTGACCGGCTTGCCGGTGATCTGCTCGACCCGCTTGAGTGACTCCGGTGAGGAGTTGGAGAGGTTGTCGAGTACCACGACCTGCTGCCCCGCGCCCAGCAGCTCAACCAGGGTGTGGGAGCCGATATAGCCGGCTCCCCCTGTGACCAGTATTGTCATTTTTTTATCCCGTGTTCTGGTGAAACTGGGGCAGAGTCTACCCGTCCTGCCCGCTCGGGAAAAGGTTGAGATACCAATGAAGCCCTTTGCGTATCTCAATAATCGAGACTGATATCCCCTTTCGCGGTGCAGGAGCAGGCCAGAGCAACGCCGCTCTCCAGATCCTGAGCACTTAGGGTCATCACGCTCTGGCGCTCGATGTCACCTGTGGTGGTGCAACGACAGCTGCCACATACCCCGGCGCGACAAGCGGCCATTATGGTTTCGCCCGCCGCTTCCAGCGCCGCCAGCAGGGTCTGACCCGGCAGGATCTTCACCTTTTTGCCGCTCTTTTTCAGGGTCAGCCAGAAGTGGTCGCTGGTGGTGGTGGCAGGCTCTGCTGGAGGAAGGCCAAAAGACTCCTGATGCAGCTGCTCCGGCGGCAGTCCCAGCTCCGTCAGCATGGTCCTGACCGCCGCCATATAGGGGGCCGGGCCACAGAGATAGACATGGCGTTCGCGCAGATCCGGGGCCAGTTCGGCCAGCATGGCGGGGGTGAGTCGGCCAATCCAGGGGTGATCTGCAGGGGCCTCTTCCATAATCAGGGCATGGTGTACACCGGCATGGGCCTCAGCCAGTGCAGCCAAGTCATCTGCGAAGATCACATCTGCTGGCGAGCGGGCGCTATGGATAAAGCGGATATCGGCATCCGGCCGTTTGGCCAGCTCGTCCCGCAACATGGCCCACATGGGGGTGATGCCGGAACCAGCGCTCAAGAGCAGTGGCCGTTCGCAAGGCAAGGCGGTCAGGTTGAAATCGCCGAACGGGCCATCCACCCGGATCTCGTCGCCCACTTGCAGGGTCTGGTGCAGATGGCGAGAGACCCGTCCCACATCCTTGATGGTGACCTGCCAGCATGCATCCTGCGGGCTGGAGGAGAGGGTATAGGCGCGGCACTCCGGCTGGCCATCAATCTCGGTATGCAGGGTGATGCACTGGCCCGCCAGCACGGGAGGGAGGCAGCCAGAAAGCGGCGCCAGCTGCCAGCTCACTACGTCGTGGGTGTTCTGTTGGCGGCCAATGCAGGTGAGCGTGAGGAAGGTCATCACAAGGCTCCTTGGGTTTGATAAGGTTTGAAACGGTTTGAAAAACGTCTTGTGAAAAAGCCGGATCCAGAAAAAAGGCGAGCCGGGCGGCTCGCCAAACGCTTACAACATGAGGTGCCGATCAGGCCGCCAGGATCTCGGTCAAGTCAGCTTCGGCCGTGGTGGTCCCTTTCAGGCCGAATTGCTCCTCCAGCACCTTGAGCAGGGCCGGAGTGAGGAAGGCGGGGGCGGTCGGGCCGGTACGAATGTCTTTCACCCCGAGGGAGAGCAGGGTGAGCAGAATAACGATGGCTTTTTGCTCGAACCAGGAGAGCACCAGCGTCAGCGGCAGATCGTTGACCCCGCACTCGAACGCCTCGGAGAGTGCCAGCGCCAACTGGATGGCGGAGTAGGCATCGTTGCACTGGCCCACGTCCAGCAGGCGCGGAATGCCGCCGATGTCGCCAAAGTCGAGCTTGTTGAACTTGTACTTGCCGCAGCCCAGGGTGAGCAGCAGGCTGTCGCGCGGCGCCGCCTTGGCAAATTCGGTGAAGTAGGCGCGCTCGGCCTTGTCGCCGTCACAGCCACCTACTAGGAAGAAGTGGCTGATCTCTCCGGCTTTGACCTTCTCGATCACCGCGGGTGCTGCCTGCATCAGAGCGTTGCGGGCAAAGCCGATGGTGATGAAGTGTTCGAGTTCGGTGTGTTTGAAGCCTTCAAGCGCTTGGGCCTTGGCGATCACGGCGGAGAAATCATCCCCCTCAAGATGGGTTACGCCCGGCCAGCCGACGATGGAGCGGGTGAAGATGCGGTCCGAGTAGTTGCCCACGTTCGGGTCGATGATGCAGTTGGAGGTCATCACCACGGCGCCCGGGAAGTTGGCAAACTCCTTCTGCTGGTTCTGCCAGGCGGAGCCGTAGTTGCCCACCAGATGGGGGTACTGCTTGAAGAAGGGATAGGCCAGTGCGGGCAGCATCTCGCCGTGGGTGTAGACATGAATGCCGGTCCCTTTGGTCTGCTCCAGAATGAGCTTGAGATCCATCATGTCGTGGCCGGAGACCAGAATGCACTTGCCGGGGATAGGTGTGACGCGTACCTGGGTGGGTTCCGGATGGCCGAAGGCGCTGGTTTCACCCAGATCCAGCATCTCCATGATTTTGAAGTTGAGTTGACCGATCTCCATGGCGCAGTTGAACAGGCGACCCATTTCGCTCGGGTCTGTGCTGAGCCAGCTCATGATGCGGTGGAATTCGGCGGCCACCTCGTCACTCTGCTGATCCAGCACCCGGGCGTGCTCCATGTAGGCGGCGGCGCCCTTGAGGCCGTAGAGGCAGAGCAGGCGCAGCCCCATGATGTCCTCGTTCACCTCGTTCTTGCCCCGATTGGGGGCGGCTGGCGCGGCATGGGCAAGTTGTTCCCGCAGCTCGGCACCGGGTTCGAAGTAAGCGGACTGTGGCAAGTCGTTGACCTGCACCGCCATGGCGGTCAGACGATCGGCCAGCTGCTGGCGATAGGCGAGGGCCTGATTGACGTAAGCCACGATGCGGGCGGAGTCGAAGTTGACGTTGGTGAGGGTGGCGAAGAAGGCCTTGGGTACGAAGGCATCGATCTCGCGATCCATGATGCCCTGCTCGCGGGCAGCCAGCGCCCAGGCGCTGAGCCCCTGCAGGGTGTAGATCAGCACATCCTGCAGATCCGAGGTTTCAGCCGTCTTGCCGCACATACCTTGTGCGTAGGCACAGCCGTTGCCAGCCGGGGTACGAATTGTCTGTTCACATTGCACACAAAACATCATGCCTCTCCTAATTGGACATTTCAGTTGTCTGTTTTGTGGCGATTCTATTCCTCTCGCGAAAAACTTAATAGGCATTCAATTTGCCAATTAAGATTCCCTTGATGCAGATCAAAAACAAAAAAAGCCGCCCAAACAGGGCGGCAAGCGGGTGGATAAAAGGAGAGACAACTCAGGTTTGCAACAGAACATAACAATCAGACGGATTGGGCCGTGGTCTGGTCAGGAGCTTTCGGCCCGGTACTTACTCAAGCCAGCATACGTACGCTGTAGTCGGCTTGGTTCACTATCAGGCCAGATAAGCGCGCAGCATCCAGACCAGTTTTTCCTGCTGCTGCACATAGTCGGAGAGGATGGAGGCTGTGCCCTCATCACCGGCTTCGGCGGCTTGACCCAGAATACGGCGCTGGGCGACCAGCAGTTCACGGAAGCTATCCAGCAGGGATTCGACACAGGCGCGGCCATCGTGCAGCCCTTTTTGCTCGGTGATGGCAGAGACTTTCAGATAGTCGCTGAAGCTGTGCATGGGCACGCCATCCAGGGTCAGGATCCGCTCGGCCAGTGCATCGACTTTCAGCAGCAGGTCGTTGTAAATCTCTTCAAATTTCAGGTGCAGCTCGAAGAACTGGTTGCCACGGATATTCCAGTGGAAGCCGCGCACGTTCATGTAGAGGATCTGGTAGCTGGCCAGCAATTTGTTCAACTCGGCTGCCAGGGCTTGTGATTGAGCAGTATCAAGACCAATCGGGCTTTTCATCATTCACCTCCAGATTTGGAAATCGGTTTGAAATTCTCTTTCGGAACGCAGTCAGAATAACGCCTTGCAAAATGCAGGGACAATTGCTTGTGCCTAACTGTTTGATAGCTAACGGCTATCAAACAGTACGCAGCAACGGGGGCAATGGATGAGGATTAGGGGAAGTATTTTTCCAGAAGCGCCATCAGGATGGCCTGACACTCGCGGTCCGGTTTGCTATCGACCTTGCTGGCGCGAAAGTGGAGCTGAAAGGCGCCCATGACGGCGCGGCTCTGCTCATCCCACTGGCCAGTCTGGGGCAGGCCATAGCCATAGCGGGCCAGCTGCTGCTGCCACATGGCCGCATCCCAATCGGGCAAGGGGCTGGCCAGCAACTCAGCCACCCGACCTTCATCTTGCCAGGCGCCGACTCCGTACGTCAGATAGAGCTGGCGCCAGGGGAAGTGGGGGCCGGGATCCTGCTTGCGCTCGGGGGCGACATCGCTGTGGCCCAGTACCTGGGTCGGTGGAATCTGGTAGCGGGCGACCAGCTCCCGGCTGAGTGCGCCGACGGCGGCAATCTGCTGCGGGGTATAGGGTTGCCAGCGGCGGGCATCGGGGGCCAGCGGCTCATCTTCTGCTGGATAGCCGAGGTTGACGATCTCGATGCCAAGGGAGCTTGCATTGAGCCCGGCATATTGGTGCCAGCGGCTGCGTCCCGCATGCCAGGCGCGCGCGTTGTCCGGCACCAGCTGATAGACGGTGAGCGGTGTTTCGTGGCTGTCGCGGGGGATCAGGTAGTGGGCGCTCACCTTGTGCTCCGGCTCGGTCAGCAGGCGCAAGGAGTTGGCATCATCTTCATCGGTGTAGTGGAGGATCAGAAAGGCGATCCGCTCGTTCTGGTTGGCGCTCTGATAACGGGTTGAGAGCTGATATTCGGACGGAGTACAACCACCCAGCAGCAGAACCAGTGGCAGCAAGAAGAGGGGAAGAAGACAGCGCCAGCGCCATCCCCCTGCCACAGCCAGTCTGCTGAGCGTGGGAGGAGTGAGTCGCTGGCACATGTCGAAGGCCCTGTCTGGTCAGTCGCGCGGCTGGTTAGCCGCGGTATTTGGCCGTGAGACCGATCAGGAAGTTGCGCAGGATCTGATCCCCGCAATCCTGATAGTGCTTGTGATCCTTGGAGCGGAACAGGGCACTGAGCTCGGACTTGGAGAGGTTGAAGTCGGCGAGCTTGAGGGTGCCGAGCATATCCTCTTCCTTGAAGTTGAGACCGATGCGCAGCTTGCGCAAGATCATGTTGTTGTTGATCCGGTTCGGGATCACCTGGGCCGGTGCATCTTCGCGCACGCCGCGGCGGGCGATGATGAAACCGTCGAGGAACTGGCTCAGAGCCGAGTCGGGACAGGCGACATAGCCTGCCTCTTGCTCTTCACCTTCCGCCGCCTCTTTCATCAACCAGCTGTGCAACTGGGCGTGAGTGACCGTCAGGTTGCCCTTGGCAAACATCTCGACCATCTGGTCGTTGCTGATGGTGAGGGCGTAGCGCAGACGGCGCAGAATATCGTTGTTGGTCATGCTGACTCCTGTGTAAACGGCGCAACTTTACCATCTGGCGGCCCTCGCGTCAGAAAAAGCGGGGCCGCTACAGTTCAGGTCAAGCTCATCAAGCCTTGCCGAGATAGCGGGGCGCCTCCTGGCGCACCAGTTCCAGCGCATCTTGCAGCTCCAGCAGCTCGGGTTCCAGCTCGCTTACCGGCATACCGTCACGCAGCTGTTGCTCCAGCTGGGAGAGCAGCCGTTGCAGTCCCGGCACCCCGGAATAGGCACAGCCGCCGTTGAGGCGATGGAGCTGGGCCAGCACCTCGCTATCTTCAATTTCGCCAGCCAGCGCGCTATCCAGCACTGGTTCCACTTCGTCGAAACTGGCCAGCAGCATGGTCAGCATCTCTCTGGCGAGATGCTCTTTCCCCGCCGCCTGCCGCACCGCCAGTGCCCAGTCGATCTGTTGGGCACCATTATTCTGGTGGCGGCGATGGGCAAAGTCGGTGATGAGCTGGGCCAGCATGCTCTCGTCGATGGGCTTGGCCAGATAGTCGTCCATCCCCTGCCGGATCAGCCGCTCCCGTTCTCCGGGGATGGCGTGGGCGGTCACCGCCACGATCGGGGTGGTGGTGTTGAGGGACTGGTTGCGGATAGCCTGGGTGGCACTGATGCCATCCATGATCGGCATCTGGATATCCATGAAGATGATGTCGAACGGCTGGCTCTGGGCCTGCTTGACCGCTTCCTTGCCGTTTTTGCACACCACCACCTGACTCACCATCTCCTTGAGCATGGCGGCGATCAGCTTGAGGTTGGCGGCGTTGTCATCCACCGCCAGCACCTTGATTGGCTGCAACTGGCGCGGAGCAGGCTGGGCGGGCAGTTTCTGGCGGCTCGATTCCGGCGAGAGCAGGGCGTGCAGCAGCTTGCGGTGGTTGACCGGTTTGGAGAGACAGTGCTGGGCGCCATGGGCCAGCATCGCTTCATAGAGCGCTGGCTCGTGGCTGCTGAGCAGCACTATGGTGTTCTGCTGCTGGCCGTTCAGTCTGTCGAGACGGCCGAGCACCTGCTGCGGCGTATGCAGGGTGCTGCTGCCGATGATCACCATCTCCTGCTCGCTCATCTCAGGCCAGGGATCATCGCTGGTCAGTGGGTGCACGTCGAGGTGCCACTCCGCCAACAGGGCGAGCAGGGAGGCTTGCGCGAAGGGATCCGGTTCCAGCAGCCAGAGCCGCTTGCCACGGATCCGATCCAGCGGCAATTGATCGGTCTGGGGCAGGGGCGAGACCTCCACATCCAGACTGAAGGAGAAGATGGAGCCCTTGCCGAGCTCCGATTCAAAGCGGATCTGGCCGCCCATCTGCTGCACCAGCTTCTGGGTGATAACGAGGCCCAGGCCCGTGCCGCCATAACGGCGGGAGATGGATGAGTCGGCCTGATTGAAGGCCTGGAACAGCTGATGTTGCTGCTCTTGGGAGATGCCGATGCCGGTATCGCGGATCTGGACGTTGAGCCTCACCTTGTGGTTGCCACTGCCGGTCTGCTCGATATGGACATCCACGTTGCCTTGCTCGGTGAACTTGATGGCGTTGCCGGTGAGGTTGGTCAGCACCTGTTGCAGACGCATGGGGTCGCCGGTGAGGTAGTCCGGCACATCGGCATCTACCCGCAGGGAGAGCTCCAGCTGCTTGTCGTGGGCGCTGGGGCCGAGCAGGTGCATGGTCTCGTTGAGGGTGTCGCGCAGGCTGAACGGGATATGCTCCAGCTGCAGTTTGCCCGCTTCCAGCTTTGAGAAGTCGAGGATGTCGTTGATGATGCCAAGCAGGTTGCGCGCCGACTTCTCGATGGTCTGCATGTAGTCGGTTTGGCTCGGGGTCAGGCTGGTTTTCAGCAGCTGGCGGGTAAAGCCGATGACCCCGTTGAGTGGGGTACGCAATTCGTGGGACATGTTGGCCAGAAACTCCGACTTGACCCGCGCCGCCTCCTGCGCCCGTTTCTTGGCCATGTCGAGTTCGACGTTCTGGATCTCGATCTGCTCCAGAGTTTCGCGCAGGTCAGAGGTGGCCTGATCGATATTCTGCTGCATCTCTTCGTGATATTCGGAGAGCGCCTTGGCCATGGCGTTGATGCCGTTTTTCAGCATATCCAGCTCGCCGGTGAGCTGGCCGCTGACCCGGGTATCGAGCCGCCCCTCCCTGATCTTGTGCACCGCCTGCACCATGTTGGTGATGGGCTGGGTCACGCTCTTGACCAGACGGAAGCCAAACAGGGTACTGAAGGCGACCCCGATGAGCACCATGATCACCGCAAAGAAGGTGTCGCGGTACTGCAGCAGCATGGCCCGATCGGTCGCCATCTGCATCGAGATGTAGCCGATCATCGGGGGCTCCACATCGCTGGGCAGCGGGAAGCCATCCAGACTGGTTTCAGCCTGGATCGGGGTGCGCAAAATGATGTCATCCCCCTGAAACGTCACGCTGGTCAGATCCGGAATTGGCTCGCCATCGGGCAGCCTGAGCCGGGTGAAATCCCGGTGGTAGTTCGAGGTGACGAACAGCTGGTTGTCCTGGGTGAAAACCGCGATGGACTTGATGAAGGGGGAGTTCTTGCGATGGGTCAGGCCAATTAGCCGCTTGAGGGATTCGCGACTGTGCTGGGTCATCCCGTATTCACTGGCGATCGCCAGCGGTTCGATAATGTTGATCCCCTGATCAATGAGGTTGTTTTCCAGCTGCTGGTAGCGGTGGAAGGTGAAGTAACCGGCCATCAGGCCACCGATGATCAGGGTCGGCAGGATGGTGAAGGCGAGAACGCGTGCTCTCAGGCCATATTTGGTCATACGAACAGGCCACCAGTGAACAGGGTTGGCGATAGGGTTGATGGCAATACACGGGCTCTGTGGCCGTATTTGGTCATACTATTATTCTTGTGGGACAATACCCGGCAGCAGATTCCACAATCATGACATAGCCACCTATAGGCACCAAGTTTTATGGCCCAGTTTTTCAAGCCCCAAAAGAAGTCCACCCAGCTCCAACGCATTGAATTTACGATAGACACCCTCGATCACCACTGCGTCGGTATCGGTCGCCATCAGGGCAAGGCGATCTTCGTCGAAGGGGCTCTGCCCGGCGAGACCGTCAAGGCACGCATCACCGAAGAGAAAAAGCAGTATGGTCACGCCGCCTTGCAGCAGGTGGTGACCCCGGCGGCCAACCGTATCGCCCCCTTCTGCAGCCACTATCGCGAGTGCGGCGGTTGCAGTGCCCAGCACATGTCGGTTGCCGATCAGCAAGCCGCCAAGGCGGCCGGACTGGTCAGCCTGTTCGAGCGGTTGGGCAACATCAAGGCGCCTGCGCAGGAGCCGGTACTGACCGGTGAAGATCGCGCCTATCGCCGGGTCTGTCGTCTGGCCATCAAATTTGACAAGAACGGTCGCTGCACCCGGGTCGGTTTCCGCCGCCGCAACAGCAACGATCTGGTGGAGATCGATGGTTGCCCGGTCCTGGCCGAGCCGCTCTCTGCGCTGATTGCCCCGCTGCGTGAGTGCCTCAATCGCCTCAAGAGCCAGCGCGAGCTGGGCCATGCGGAGCTTATCCAGGCCGAGCAGGGGATCATGATGCTGCTGCGCCACACCGGCCGCCCCAATGAGGCGGATCGCGCCCTGCTGGTGGAGTTTGCAAAAGCGCAGGGGATCGACCTCTATCTGCAGGCGGCCGATGATCGCATCGAAGCGCTGCAGCAACAATTTTCCCCATCCTACTCGCTGGATGGCCTGTCTCTTGCATTTGCTCCCGGTGATTTCATTCAGGTCAACGGCCCCATCAACCAGAATATGGTCGAGCAGGCACTGACATGGCTCGGGGCGAGCAAGGATGACAAGGTGCTCGATCTCTTCTGCGGTATCGGCAACTTCACCCTGCCGCTGGCCCGTCAGGCTCGCGAAGTGGTGGGTGTGGAAGGTGAACTGGCCATGGTGCAGCGGGCCGAAGAGAATGCCCGTCGCAACGGAATCACCAATGCCCGTTTCTACAAGGCCGACCTGAGCGATGACATCGTCGGCATGTCCTGGGCGCGGGAAGGGTTTGATCTGGTGCTGCTGGATCCGGCTCGCCCCGGCGCGCTGGAAGTGATGGGACACGTCGTGAAACTTTCACCCAAGCGGGTGGTCTACGTCTCCTGTAACCCGGTCACCCTGGCGCGGGACAGTCAGGTGCTGGTGAAAGGGGGTTACCGTCTGGTGCGCCTCGGCATGCTCGACATGTTCCCTCACACCGGTCATCTGGAGTCCATGGCGCTGTTTGAACGGGAGTAAATGACTCATCAGTTCGGCGATGCGGATATGTAATCTGGCATGTCTGCGGCTGTTTGAGCTGGTGTGATTGGGGTAATCTAGACCCTTGTCGTTCGGCAGGGCCTGTTGGCGCGCTCTATTGTCTTTCTGGACAATATGCCTTGAAAAGTGCGCTGGATATCCCCATTTGAGGCAATCTCATGAGGGGGAAAGTGACAGCTTTCGGCCCGATAATTTAAAGGATTGATACCATGGTTGCGGTTCGCGATATTCATTTGAAAGACAACTTCACCCTGGAAGAGTGGGTCAGCTCGCTCTCCTTGAGTGACAGTGAAAAGGATCAGCTGCGAACCGTCTACCAGTATTGTCTGACGCTCGGTGACGAGGCGCTGACCAGCAAGCTGCTGGTGCGCGGCATCGAAATGGTGGGCATCCTGCAGATGCTCAGCATGGATATCGGCACTCTCAAAGCGGCCATCATCTACCCCTTCGTCGAAGCCGGTCTCATCAGCCAGGAGCGGATGGACGAGGACTTTGGCTCCAAGATCGCCAAGCTGGTGGAAGGGGTGCTGGAGATGGAGGCCATCCGCTCCCTGCAAACCCTCCATCGCAGCGAAACCTCGCCGGAGCAGGTCGACAACGTGCGTCGCATGTTGCTCGCCATGGTTGAGGATGTGCGCGCCGTGGTGATCAAGCTGGCGGAGCGGATCGCCTGCCTGCGGGAAGCGAAGACGGCAGATGAAGAGACCCGGGTGCTGATGGCCCAGGAGATCACCAACATCTATGCGCCGCTCGCCAACCGTCTGGGCATCGGCCAGCTCAAGTGGGAGCTGGAAGATCTCGCCTTCCGTTACCTGCACCCGGATACCTACAAACAGATCGCCAAGCAGCTCGACGAGAAGCGGCTCGACCGCGAGCGCTATATCCGCGAGTTTGTGCAATCCCTGCGTAATGGGTTGAAAGAGGCGGGAGTTGACGCCGAGGTGTACGGTCGGCCGAAACATATCTACAGCATCTGGCGCAAGATGCAGAAGAAGCACCTCGAATTTAACGAGTTGTTCGACGTGCGCGCGGTGCGGGTAGTGACCAAGCGGCTGCAGGATTGCTATGCGGCGCTCGGTATCGTGCATACCCAGTTCCACCACATTCCCCGCGAGTTTGACGACTATGTCGCCAACCCCAAACCCAACGGCTATCAGTCGATCCACACCGTAGTGGTGGGGCCTGAGGGCAAGACCGTAGAGATCCAGATCCGTACCGACCAGATGCATCAGGATGCCGAACTCGGCGTCGCGGCGCACTGGCGCTACAAGGAAGGGGCACAGGCAGGCGGCAAGGCCAACACCTTCGAAGACAAGATCGAGTGGCTGCGCAAGCTGCTCGCCTGGCAGGAAGATCTCTCCGAGAGCGGCTCCCTGTTGGAAGATCTGCGCAGTCAGGTGTTCGAGGACAGGGTCTACGTCTTCACCCCGAAAGGGGATGTCATCGACCTGCCGGCAGGCGCCACCCCGCTCGATTTTGCCTATCACGTCCACAGCATGATCGGCCACCGCTGCATCGGCGCCAAGATTGACGGCCGCATCGTGCCGTTTACCTATGCGCTGCAGACCGGCGATCAGGTGGAGGTGATCACCCAGAAAGAGCCGAACCCGAGCCGCGACTGGATGAACCCCAACGCCGGCTTCCTGCGCTCCAGCCGGGCGCGGGCCAAGGTGGCGACCTGGTTCAGAAAACTGGATCGGGACAAGAATATCGTGGCCGGTCGCGAGCTGTTCGAGAAGGAGCTGGATCGCCACAACCTCAGCATGTCCAAGATCGACAAGGGCAACATGCTGCGCCGCTTCAATCTGGAGAGCACCGACGATCTGCTGGCCGGTATCGGCAGCGGCGACATCCGCATCAACCAGGTGCTCAACTATCTCGACACCTGCTACAACAAGCCGACGGCGGAAGAGGAAGATCGCCGCCTGCTGGAGAAGCTGGAGCAGAAGGCCAATGCGCCGATGCGCCACAAGCCCAAAGACCACATAGTGGTGGAAGGGGTCGGCAACCTGATGACCCATATCGCCCGCTGCTGCCAGCCTATTCCGGGGGACTCCATTCAGGGCTTTATCACCATGGGGCGTGGCGTTTCGATCCACCGGGAAGATTGCGAGCAGCTCAAGGAGTTGTCACGTCGCAACCCCGAGCGGCTGATCGATGCGGTGTGGGGGGAGAACTACTCCGGCGGCTATGGCCTCACCATCCGGATCATCTCCAACGATCGCTCCGGCCTGCTGCGCGATATCACTACCGTGCTGGCCAACGAGAAGATCAATGTGATGGGGGTGCGTTCGCGCTCCAACGTGCGCGAGCAGACCGCCGAGATCGACATGGAGCTGGAGATTTACAACATCAACGCCTTCAACCGGGCGTTGGCCAAGCTCAGTCAGCTTAACGACGTGATCAGCGCCAAGCGGCTTTGATATCGAACCGACCGGCCCCAGTGGCCGGTCAGCATTTACGACCCTTTTTGAACGAATTGAAAGCGAATATCCCATGTCCCAACGTTACGATCTGCCCCAACTGCTCGACATCATGGCTCGTTTGCGTGACCCGCAAAACGGCTGCCCCTGGGATCTGAAACAGGACTTCCAGAGCATAGTGCCGCACACCCTGGAAGAGGCCTACGAGGTGGCCGATGCCATCGAGACCGAAGATTGGCAGGGGCTGAAAGGGGAGCTGGGGGATTTGCTGTTTCAGGTGGTGTTCTACGCCCAGCTGGGTAAAGAGCGGGGCTTGTTCGACTTTGCCGATATCGTGGATACGGTGAGTGAAAAGCTCATTCGTCGTCACCCCCACGTTTTTTCCGATGCAGATCTCTCCAACGAGCAGGCGGTAAAAGCGAACTGGGAGGCGGAAAAGGCCAAAGAGCGGGCGGCCCTCGACAAAGAAAGCGTGCTGGACGATATCCCGCAGGCGCTGCCTGCCCTGACTCGCGCCGCCAAAATTCAGAAACGCTGCGCCACCGTCGGTTTTGACTGGAAGACGCTGGGGCCTGTGGTGGACAAGATCCACGAGGAGATCGACGAGGTGATGGAAGAGGCATTGATGGCCGATGTGGACGAGGCGCGGGTGAGCGACGAGCTCGGCGACCTGTTGTTTGCCACCGTCAATCTGGTGCGTCATCTGGGCAAGGATCCGGAGCAGGTGCTGCGCGGTGCCAACGCCAAGTTCGAACGTCGCTTTCGTCAGGTTGAGCAGATAATCGCCGCAGAAGGCTTGAAAATGACCGATTGCACCCTCGAAAAGCTCGATGCCGCCTGGGATAAGGCGAAGGAAACCGAGCAAAGTTGATTTGGCGCAAGATGGGGGGGCGGTGAGCCTGATAGATTTTTGCTCATTGTTTGGGAGAGGGGTTTTTGGTATACTGTTTCCCCGTCCTGCTTCATCCCCGAAGCACCCCTTAAAATTCCCTAAACTTCTTTCAGGTTCAGCATGACGACCAAATATATTTTTGTTACTGGTGGCGTTGTTTCATCCCTCGGCAAAGGCATTGCCGCAGCTTCTCTGGCAGCCATTCTGGAAGCCCGTGGTCTGGATGTGACCATCATGAAACTGGACCCGTACATCAACGTGGATCCGGGCACCATGAGCCCGACCCAGCATGGTGAAGTGTTCGTAACCGAGGACGGGGCCGAAACCGATCTGGATTTGGGCCACTACGAGCGTTTCATCCGCACCAAGATGACCCGTCGCAACAACTTTACCACCGGCCGTATTTACGCCGACGTACTGCGTAAAGAGCGTCGTGGTGACTATCTGGGCGCCACCATTCAGGTTATCCCGCACATCACCAACGCCATCAAAGAGCGGGTGATTGCCGGTGCCGAAGGCCATCAGGTTGCCATCGTCGAAGTGGGCGGTACCGTGGGTGACATCGAGTCCCTGCCGTTCCTCGAAGCCATTCGTCAGCTGGCTGCCGAAGTGGGCCGCAACAACGCCATGTTCATGCACCTGACGCTGGTTCCTTACCTGGCTGCGGCCGGTGAAGTGAAGACCAAGCCGACCCAGCACTCCGTTAAAGAGCTGCTCTCCATCGGTATCCAGCCGGATGTGCTGATCTGCCGCTCCGACCGTGCCATTCCGGCCAACGAGCGTGCCAAAATTGCCCTGTTCTGCAACGTGCCGGAGCGCGCCGTCATCTCCATGAAAGACGTCGACTCCATCTACAAGATCCCGGCACTGCTGAAATCCCAGAATCTGGACTCCTACTTCACCGAGCGTTTCGGTCTGGAGTGCAAAGAAGCTGATTTGTCCGAGTGGGAACAGGTTATCTATGAAGAGGCCAACCCGACTGGTGAAGTAACCATCGGTATGGTCGGCAAGTACGTCTCCCTGCCGGACGCCTACAAGTCCGTCAACGAGGCGCTCAAGCACGGTGGTCTCAAGACCCGTCACTCCGTCAACATCAAGTACATCGACTCTCAGGATATCGAGACCCGTGGCGCCGAGCTGCTGGAAGGTCTGGACGCGATCCTGGTGCCGGGTGGCTTCGGTGAGCGCGGTGTGGAAGGCAAAATTCTGGCTGCCCAGTATGCCCGCGAGAACAAGATCCCCTACCTGGGTATCTGCCTCGGCATGCAGGTTGCCATGATCGAATTCGCTCGCAACGTGGCGGGCATGGAAGGGGCTCACTCCTCCGAATTCAAGAAAGATTGCGCATACCCGGTCGTCGGCCTCATCACCGAGTGGGTGGATGAAGAGGGCAACGTCGAGACCCGTACCGAGAAGTCCGATTTGGGCGGTACCATGCGTCTGGGTTCCCAGCTCTGCCACCTGGTCGAAGATTCCAAAGTGCGTCAGATGTACGGCAGCCCGACCATTTACGAGCGTCACCGTCACCGTTACGAAGTAAACAACAAGCTGCTGCCGCAGATTGAAGCGGCAGGTCTGAAAGTGACCGGTCTCTCCGCCGACAAGAAGTTGGTGGAAATCATCGAGATCCCGGATCACCCCTGGTTCGTGGCTGCGCAGTTCCACCCGGAGTTCACCTCTACTCCTCGTGATGGCCACGCTCTGTTCGCCGGTTTTGTGAAGGCGGCAGGCGAGTATCAGAAGCGTAATTTGAAGTAATTGAAAATAAATGCGGTTGGGGCACTGTGCCACAGCCGCTTTTTTTGGCATATTTTTGTTGTTTTTTTACGAAACCTGAGGAAATACACATGTCCAAGATCGTTAAAGTGATCGGTCGTGAAATCATCGACTCCCGTGGTAACCCGACCGTTGAGGCCGAAGTTCACCTGGAAGGTGGTTTTGTTGGTATGGCAGCCGCTCCGTCTGGCGCGTCCACCGGTTCCCGCGAAGCGCTGGAACTGCGTGACGGCGACAAGAGCCGTTTCCTGGGTAAAGGCGTGCTGAAAGCCATCGAAGCCGTAAACGGCCCGATCGCTCAAGCTCTGCTGGGTAAAGATGCCAAGGACCAGGCCACCGTTGACCAGATCATGATCGACCTCGACGGTACCGAGAACAAATCCAAGTTCGGCGCCAACGCCATCCTGGCTGTTTCCCTGGCTAACGCCAAAGCTGCCGCTGCTGCCAAAGGCATGCCGCTGTACGCCCACATCGCCGAGCTGAACGGCACCCCGGGTGTTTACTCCATGCCGCTGCCGATGATGAACATCATCAACGGTGGTGAGCACGCCGACAACAACGTCGACATCCAGGAGTTCATGATCCAGCCGGTTGGCGCCAAGACCCTGAAAGAAGCCGTTCGCATGGGCGCAGAAGTGTTCCACAACCTGGCCAAAGTGCTGAAGTCCAAGGGCTACAACACTGCAGTTGGTGACGAAGGTGGTTTCGCTCCGAACCTGAAATCCAACGCCGAAGCGCTGGAAGTGATCGCTGAAGCCGTTGCCGCTGCCGGTTACAAACTGGGCACCGACATCACCCTGGCTATGGACTGCGCTGCTTCCGAGTTCTACGACGCAGAGAAGAAAGAGTACAACCTGAAAGGCGAAGGTCGTGTCTTCACCTCCAACGGTTTCTCCGACTTCCTGGCTGACCTGACCACCAAGTTCCCGATCGTCTCCATCGAAGATGGCCTGGACGAATCTGACTGGGAAGGTTTCGCCTACCAGACTGCTGAACTGGGCAAGAAAATCCAGATCGTGGGTGACGACCTGTTCGTAACCAACACCAAGATCCTGAAGCGCGGTATCGACAACGGCATCGCCAACTCCATCCTGATCAAGTTCAACCAGATCGGTTCCCTGACCGAAACTCTGGCTGCCATCAAGATGGCCAAAGACGCTGGCTACACTGCCGTCATCTCCCACCGCTCCGGTGAGACCGAAGACGCGACCATCGCCGACCTGGCTGTTGGTACCGCTGCTGGCCAGATCAAGACCGGTTCCATGAGCCGTTCTGACCGTGTTGCCAAGTACAACCAGCTGATCCGTATCGAAGAAGCTCTGGGTGCCAAAGCTCCTTTCCGCGGTCTGAAAGAAGTTAAAAACCAGGCTTAATTTGCTGGTTTGCCAGCCTCGGCTGGAATAAAAAAAACCGGAACCCCTGGGTTCCGGTTTTTTTATGCCTGAGCCTTGCCACAACGCCCTGAGAGGCGAGGGGGTTATGCCTCTGGTTTCGGGTCAGATAATGGGGAGCATGCGCTGATAGCGCCCTGCATGGGCCTTGAAGCCCAGCTTTTCAAATAGGGCGATAGAGCGGACGTTATCTGCATCGATATCTGCGGTGAGGCAGGTGACCCCCAATGTGCTGGCATGGGCGAGCAGCAATCCCAGCGCCTCCGACATAAACCCTCTGCGCCAATAGGCCGCATTGAGCAGGCAACCCACCTCGCAGCAGCGACCCGCCTCGCTGAAACTGTGCAGGCCGCAGGTGCCGATCACCTTGTTGCCCTCCCGTTCGACAATCGCCCACTCCAGCGACTCACCCGTTTGCTCCAGCCGCACCACGCTTGCCATCATCTGCGCCATCATGGTGGGAGAGGTAAAGCAGGGATCAGAGGCAAACTCCATGGTCAGAGGATTGCCATAAATCTCGAACAGATCGGCAGTATCGTGCGGGCCAATGGTACGCAGTACAATCCGTGTACCGGTTAAGTCTGGCTTCATAAATCTCCTTTGGATGTTTTACGCCAGCAAAGCTACAGGTGGATAAAGAGACCGTATAAAAGTCGGTCTCAAAGACAACTGGTACTATCAAGAAATATTGTTTTCGCGAATGTCCGATTACGCTTCGCTAATCGAACCTATGGGCTGTATATTTTAATTTAGAATGGATAAACATCTATTCAATACTTGTTTGTTATCTATGATAATTAGCTTTAGTTTTTTTCGAGTTCTGGTTATATTCTGGAATAACATTTTCACGGTGTCGTAGTAGGTGTTTGAATTGTATAGGAGTCGACCTGTTTTATGGTAATAAAAATGCTTATCTATAACAACCGCAACATTATCAAACTCTTGACCAATTACTTTGTGTGATGTTTTGCTTTCTATGTGAGAATATGATTCATGATGTTCTCGCTTATATTGAGATGGGGTCAACCTCAGAACCTCCCATCCATCATCACTTATGAGTGAAATGTAGTCCCTGACATTTTCCAAATCAGTAAAATAATCAAAGCTTATATTTTCACAACTTGATAGAACAACATCATTTCTCAGGTTGTTGAATAATAGTTTAATAAAGTTTGCGATCTCTTTGTTTGTTCTGATTTTATCTGATAGAGCATATTTAACTATGCCTCTGATGGAGTTTATTTTGCTATCAATATCTGAATTTGTTTCGGATGCAGATAAAGTCTGTTGTTTATCATACGAAAAGACACATTGAAAATTACTAGTTTCGGCATCGTCGAGTATTTTATTAAATTGGGATATATATATCCGTTGTGTTTCATCTATTAGAACTAGATCTAAACTACTTAAATCATGATTTTTCAATTCCTTTATGGCTATAATATTCCATCCTTTTGCTCTTAATCGAACATGTCCATCGTTTAATTGCCCACAATGTACTATTAACGTGCGTTTTTTCTTCCTGATGGTTTTTATAATATCATATGTTAATAGCGTTTTTCCTGTGCCTGGCCCACCAGTAATAGCCATGAATTTTGCTGTATTACTTTCTATTGCATCAATAATTTTATCTTTGATTGCCTCCTGCTGACTCGTCAAAAAGTATTGATTGTTTATAAATTTATCTGTGGAGTTGAATGGTGACACCAGATATTCTGATGGATTGAATAAAGTATCAGGATTGTCTAGATTCATCAGGTTTTGCTGGGTTAACAACTTAACTAGATGCGTTAACTCAACAGTTTCTATTTCACCGCCAGAATTTAACTTGTAAAGGGTCTTTGTTTGGGAAATAAAACAAAAGTTATGTATGACTTTATTTATGTGACCAAGATAGTAATTGTTCCTTTGAAGTTGTCGTTTTATTTTATCTGGTGTGCTTATTTTTTTGATCTCAACATTAATTATATAGTTGCTTCCAAACCTTAATAAGTCAAATTCTTTGCTGATGTGTTGTATTTTATATCCTATGTAGAAGCTATTAAATATGCTCACAAATGGAAGGCTTTCATACATTTCAGTTGCTAATGTTTTTAGGTCGTCAACCTCATTTCTTTTTATATCAATGTTATAGTTTTTTATAAAACTATTGTATTCATCAGAAGAAAGGGATGAGTGGGCCTGTATAAGAGATAAGATATTTATACTTTTCATTTATTAAGCTCTATGGTACCTAAAATTATGTTTTTAACTTTTAGTTTTTAGCTAATGCGGTGATTTTCCGAGGCTAATTTCTTGGTGCCGTGGGTGATTGGTTTTTAATATAACCTAAAGTGTCATTATGTAATTAATTAGTTTATTGTGGCTCCATTTTAATGGAGTATCGATACGTAATATCTCTGTGAGAGAATATTGCGTTTAAACATCGTAATTGCTACCGCCCCTGAATTTCAGCCTCCAGTCTGCTGCTTTTAACCAACGAGGTGTGGCTGGCATGGCTCATGGGAGACTCCGACGAGGCAAGTGTTGCCAAATGGCAATATTAACCATGGCGCTGTGGAGAGAAAGCTCAATATTGAGAATTTCTGTGCAAGATCAATAAATTAATCAAATATCGCCAACGATTGATGACGCGCCGACATAGCGTGAACAACCATTCTTGAGCTAACTCCATAGAATATTCATGGTCATATCCGGCTTGAACCAGCATAAAACTCTTTGCTATTGTCCGCGCTCCCCGCTGAAACAGCTTATTTATCTATAAATCAACAAGATAGCGTTATGCGGTGGCGTCGCGGGGGCATCTGCTATCGGGAAGGAGAGTTATGAAGTCGCAGTTCAAAGTGGCGCTGGCCATGTTGGCCCTGTTCGTCGTCCAAGGCTGCACAGCCCCGGATTCATCCACCAAGCGCAATGCACCCGGCCCGGTGCTGACAGTGCATTACGAAAGTGCGCCCCTGATCCCCGTCACCATCGCTGGTGAGCAGTACCAGTTTTTGCTCGATACCGGGGCCAGTATCACCTTTATCGATCGTCGTCTGGCCAGCCGTTTCAAGGCGCTGACCTTAAGCGAATTGCCCAGGGCCTATCAGGCTGATTTTGCCAGTGTGAACAGCGTTTCGAGCCAACTGGGCAGCGAGCAGCTTGGCTTTGTTGAGCCGCAGCCCTTCTCGGTGGGGTCGGTCACCATTGATGACAGCGAGCTGTGGGCAACTATTGATTTCGATCTCTTCTCCCAGTCTCTTGGCAGCCGTATTGATGGCATCCTCGGGATCGACACCATCCGCCGTTTCAACTGGGTGTTTGATCGCGACAGGCATCAGCTCACGGCTTTGCTGACGGCACCGTCGGCAGCCACGTTCGAGCGTTGCATCGGCTATGAAGACAGCTACAACCGTTCCCCGGCAGTGTATCTGACCTACGGCGAGAGCAGCGTGCGCATGTATCTGGATACCGGGGCCGATCAGAGCTATGCCGATCATGCCTTTATCGACTTTATGGCCAGCCAGAAGGCGATCTCTGGCGAAGATGCGATGCCACGCAAAGGGGTGGATGCCAGCGGTATGGTGGAGGGGCGTGAACATATCCTCACCGGCCTGCACTTTGATGAGCGCCAGCTCGGTGAGCTGCGCGTGTCGGAAAACAGCAATGAGCAGTATGGTCTGGGGCTGGATTTTGTTAGCCGCTTCAATCGCTTTGCGATCATGCCCGGGCGGATGATGCTCTGCTACGACGCCGACAGCCTGGCGCGCAAAGTGCCGCCAATCCTGCGCAATATCGGGGTGCGCTTTGATGGCAAGCATCTGCAGGTCTACTACAGCGACGAACGGGATCTTGCCCCCTATGGTCTGGCCAACGGCGACATTCTGGAGCAGATCAACGGGGTGGCTTATCGTCCCCTCGATATCGACAAGGTGCGTGAACTGCTCAGCACCGGCAAGCCGGGGTCGCTCAAGTTGCGGATTGTGCGGGAAGGAAAACCGCTGGATATCGCTATCTAGTCAAGGTGGGGCGGCAAGACGAGCCGCCCCTATGAGCGTCAGCCCTTGGTTGGATTTTCCATGCAGGTGAGGGTTGGCTGGCCGTAACGCTCCAGCGTGGCGTCGTCCCCCTTGGTGAAGAAGGTAAGGTTTTGCCCTTCATAACGGGCGCCGCTGGCGCTGGGAGCTTCATAGGCGAGCACTTGCTGCTGCTTGTTGCCCTCGCTCAGGTTGATCACCGCGGCGGGCAGCTTGGCATCGTTATAGAAGTAGGTAGAGAGCATGACGTTCTTGCCGCACTTGTAGTTGACCGGTGCCGGCACCATCAGCTGGCCGCCGCTGATCTGCAGTTCGGTGATCCGCAGCAGGTAGTTATCCTCCACACACTGGCGCAGATCCTGCCCCTTCCAGCAGTCGTTGCGACCCTTGATCCAGCCGCGCTGCATGGCGCGCTCGGTCTTGAGCTGTTCGGGAGAGAGCGCTGCAATCGCCTTGGGGTAGAGGGCCGCCAGTTCGTTATCAAGGGCGGCCAGTCCGGCATCCTTACAGATCAGAGTTTCGACCGACCCGGAGGCTTTGGTGCAGTCAAAGGAGGGGGTTGCGGCGCTGGCCAGCAGAGGGGCAAACAGCAGGGTGGCAAGCAAGGTCTTGTTCATCGATAGATTCCAGCAATGAGGAGGGCATATCTGCCTACTACAGCACACTCTACAGGGCAATGCAGCAGGGGAGCTGAGCGCATTTTGCTCTGCAGCATGTGCTGGCGACCGGTTTTGCCGCGTTACTCCAGTAGGGAAGGGAACTGTTGCTGGATGAGGCCGGCTTGTTTGAAAACCGGTCAGGAGTGGTCGCT
Source organism: Aeromonas sp. s12 (assembly GCF_040907925.1). Taxonomy (NCBI): domain Bacteria; kingdom Pseudomonadati; phylum Pseudomonadota; class Gammaproteobacteria; order Aeromonadales; family Aeromonadaceae; genus Aeromonas; species Aeromonas sp. s12. The sequence continues at coordinate 60,296 of NZ_JBFOCT010000027.1, forward strand.
ATTTTGAGCATTCAGACAGGCCAGCAGCATTGTACTTTCACTCCTGTTCGAGAGGCGTGCTAGATTTGCGGCCTTTTCTTAATAACAAGAAGATTAGCTATGTTCAGGTTGATGACGGGGGCCTTGCTGGCCATCATGCTGTCCGGTTGTGCGGCCATGTTTAACGGCACAAGTCAGCAGGTTTCCATTCGCAGTCAGGATCCCGATGCGGAGATCTACGTCAACGATATGCTGCTGGGCCACGGCAATGTGATCACCTCGTTCAAGAAGAAAGAGAATTACACCATCACGGTCAAGCGTACGGATTGCTACTCGGTGACCGTGCCGGTTTCCAAGTCGTTCGATGCCACCACTCTGCTCGGGATCTTTGTCGATTTCGGCGTGGTCTCCATTCTGGTGGTCGATGGGGTCGGCACCGGCGCCTGGCAGAAGTTTGATCAGAATGCCTTTATCGTTGACCCCATCTGCAAGAAAGCCTGATCGTTATGGATGGGGCATCGGGTGATGCATCCAGATACAGATCTTTGCTGATGTGAAAAACCCGACACTCCTGGCCGGAATGTCGGGTTTTTTGTGGCCGCGATAAAGGGGGAGGCGGGTTGCCCGGTTGATCAGGCCAGCGCCAGTTGCTGACTGCGGGCGCGCCACAGCCGCTCGTGGAAGAAGAACACCACGGTGTTGATGGCCGGTTCGATCATCGCCATCACGCCGCCGGTGAGCAGCTCGCCGCTCAGCAGGAAGGCCACACCGAAGGCCACCGAGAAGTGGACCACCGCGAAGCTGCTGGTCTTGGCCTGCAGGCTGTGCTTTGGCTTGAGCTTGTGCCAGCCAAGGTCATGAAAGTAGAAGGCGACCGTGTTGACGGCGGGCTCGATCAGGGCGATCAGGCTGGCGGTCAGCAGCTCACCGGTCAGCAGGTAGGCCACGGTAAAGGCGACACCGAAGTGCAGAATGGCAAAGCTGATGGTCTTTTTCATGATGACGGCTCCCTCTGTTGATGATGAGAGTATCCGCCGAAATGAGATTAAATGAAAACTATTCTCATCTATTGCCGGAATAGAGAGAACCTATCAACGGGCGAGTGGCCGGTGCGGTTTAGCGGTTGCCAATCGCAACCAAGGCGATAAAGTACAGGTTCTTCACACTTGCCCATGAAAAAGGATCTTTCATGAATATCAATGCCACCCTGCTTGGCCAGTTCATTGCGTTGCTGATGGTCATCGTCAGCGTCATCGCCTGGCGACTGGCGCGCCGCAAGAGCGAGCATCCGGCGCTGATCACCCTTATCTGCTCCCTGCTCTGTCTGTTTCCGCCCTTTGGCCTGCTGGCCCTGTTGCTGGTTGCGCTGAAACAGGATCTGCCCGCCCGTTCATAGGGTGCGCAGGTTCAGACTGCCGCACACACCGGCCGCACCAATAGCAAAAGCCCCGTGATGGGGCTTTTGCGTTTGAACTCGGTGAGCGCCGTAGGGGCGGGGGATTAATCCTCGGCCTTGTTGAGCCACTCCACCTTGTACTGGGCGCCGGCGCCCTGAGCCAGCTTGGCACAGAGCGGTTTCAGGAAGGCTTCGATCTGCTCGTCCAGCATCCAGGGCGGGCTGATGATCAGCATGCCTGAGCCGTTCATGCCCCAGTCGGCAGTCTGACCGGCCACTTCCAGCTCGGCCACCAGCACGTTACCGAAGTTCTCGCGCTTGATGGCGCGCAGCATGTCGCGGGATTTGTCCGCCTCCTGCCCGAGGATCGGATACCAGAGGGCGTAGATGCCGGTTGCCCAGCGTTTCTGCGCTTTTTTCAGGGTGTCGACCACGGCGAAGTAATCTTCTTTGAGCTCATAGGGCGGATCGATCAGCACCAGCCCGCGGCGCGGGGTCGGCGGCAGCAGGGCGATCAGCCCCTCGAAGCCGTCGCGGTGGTGCACGGCGACGCGGGGGTCATAGCCCATGTTGGCGCGCAGGTCTTCCACTTCGTTGTTGTGCAGCTCCATCAGCGCCAGCTTGTCCTGCTCGCGGGTGAGGCGACGGGAGAGCTCTGGCGAGCCGGGGTAGTAGTGCAGCTGGCCATCGCTGTTCATCTCTTCGATGACGCCGAGATAGGGGGCCATGGCAGACCACTGGGCCCGCTCGTCCCACAGGCGGCCGATGCCGTCGGCATACTCGGCCTTCTTCTGGGACCAGTCGCCGCGCAGGTCGTAGAGACCGCCACCGGCATGGGTGTCCAGCACGATGAAGGGTTTCTCCTTCTTCTTGAGGGACTCGATGATCAGGGCCTGAACGGCGTGTTTCAGCACGTCGGCATGGTTGCCGGCGTGAAAGGCGTGGCGGTAGCTCAGCATATTAGATCTCTGAGGGGGCCCTGCTGGGCACCCAGTAACGATAGATAGTTCAACAAATTGCGGCTGTTGCCGCGAAACAGGGAGAGGCTGCGCAGGGTCTGCAACAGGACGCCCTGTTGCAGCCGCTCCAGCTCCAGCTCGTGGGCGAGCATCGACTGATACTGCTGCTCGTCGAGTCGCGTCTTGGCGCTCTGGCGCAGGGCGCGCCACGGGGTCAGCACCGCTTCGGTCTGCACTAGCGCCGGTTGCAGGTCGGTGAGATCGACCACGATGCCGAGCTGATCGAGCCGGTGCAGCAGCAGCGCCAGATTGACGTTGCCCCCCTGCTCCTGCACGGTGAGCCAATCCTGGCTGCGCTCACCATAGACCTTGCCGCTCCAGTGCCAGAAGCCGATCGGCGTCGGCAACTCGTGGACTGCGACCCGCTCGCTGGCCATCAGCTGTTCGTCACGCAAAGAAGGCCTGCTCCATGGTTTCCAGCTCTTCGGAGAGGCTCATCCACTCCAGCTCCACCTCTTCCAGCTGCTCCTTGAGGGGGCCCTGGGATTTGAGCAGCTCGGAGAGCTTGGTTTTAGCGCTCTCTTCGTAGATGGCGGGGTCGGCCAGCTGGCTCTCGATGTCGCCAAGCTTGCCTTGCAGCTTCTCCATGCTCGCTTCGAGCTTTTCCAGCTTCTGGCGCAGGGGACGTGTCGCTTGCCGGAACTCAGCCTCGCGCCGCTTCTGATCCTTGCGCGCCACCGCCGAGTTGGCAGAGACGGGGCCATCGGTCGGTTTGGCGTTGGCCTCTTTCTCCTGCTCGCCGAGCCACTTGTGGTAGTCGTCCAGATCGCCGTCGAACGGCTCGACCCGGCCACCGTGCACCAGATAGAAGTCATCTGTGGTGGTACGCAGCAGGTGACGGTCGTGGGAGACCACTACCATGGCCCCTTCGAAGCCTTGCAGCGCCATGGTGAGGGCGTGGCGCATCTCCAGATCCAGGTGGTTGGTCGGTTCATCCAGCAGCAGGAGGTTGGGTTTTTGCCAGGTGATCAGCGCCAGCACCAGCCGCGCTTTTTCGCCGCCGGAGAAGGGGGCTACCTTGTCGAGCGCCTTGTCACCGTGAAAACCGAAGCTGCCCAGATAGTTGCGCAGCTCCTGTTCGGTCTTGTCCGGCGCGAGGCGGGCCAGATGATCGAGCGGGGAATCATCGAGACGCAGGGTCTCCAGCTGATGCTGGGCGAAGTAGCCGATGCTCACCCCGGCGCTCACTTCGAGCTTGCCAGAGAGCGGCGGGTTGGAGCCCGACAGCATCTTGATAAAGGTCGATTTACCGGCGCCGTTGCGACCGAGCAGACCGATGCGCGAACCCGGTACCAGATTGAGTTTGATCTTCTCCAGGATCACCTTGTCACCGTAACCGGCAGAGAGGTTTTCCATGGCGATGAGCGGGGTCGGCAGGGCCGACGGCTCACGAAACTCGAAGCTGAATTCGGAATCGGCGTGGGCGGGCAGGATCTTCTCCATCCGCTCCATCGCTTTCAGGCGGCTCTGGGCCTGGCGGGCCTTGGAGGCCTTGTAGCGGAAGCGATCCACATACGCCTGCATGTGGGACATCTCCCGCTGCTGCTTCTCGTACATGGACTGCTGCTGGGCCAGATGTTCGGCGCGCTGCAGTTCGAAGTCGGAGTAGCCGCCGGTGTATTCATTGAGCTTGCCGTTCTCGATATGGATGATGCGGCTGATGACAGAATCGAGGAAATCGCGGTCGTGAGAGATGAGCACCAACGTGCCCTGATAGCCCTTGAGCCACTTCTCCAGCCAGATCACCGCATCGAGATCCAGGTGGTTGGTCGGTTCATCGAGCAGCAGCAGATCGGAGCGGCAGAGCAGCGCCTGAGCGAGGTTGAGGCGCATGCGCCAGCCACCGGAGAAGCTGCGCACCGGCGAGCTCAGCTGCTCGTCGCTGAAACCGAGGCCGTGCAGCAGCTCGGCGGCGCGGGCGCGAATGCTGTAGGCGCCGATGGTATCGAGGCGACCGTGCAGCTCGGCCACCAGCAGACCATTGTCATCCTGTTCGGCCTGCACCAGCTGGGCTTCCAGCGAGCGGAACTCCTTGTCGCCGTCGATCACGTACTCGAGCGCGGAGCAGTCGAGCGCCGGAGTCTCCTGCGCCACGCCTGCAATCTGCCAGCCAGCGGGCAGGCTGAAGGTGCCGCTGTCGATGGCCAGCTCGCCCCGTACCAGTGCAAAAAAGGTGGACTTGCCACAGCCGTTTTTACCCACCAGACCCACTTTGTGGCCGGGGTGAATGGTGGCGGAGGCGTTGTCCAGCAGCTTGCGGCCGCCGCGGATCAGTTCGATTTGACTGGCAACTATCATGGGTGGGATCTGCTTGCTCAAAATGGAGGAGAAAAACTGGCGCGGATCTTACGTGAAATGACGCTGATTTGCACTGTAGCGAAGGGCTGGCCACTGGCTGGCGCTGCAAAAACATGCCATAACAGAGAAACCAGTTTGGTTACGGGAGGTTAGCATGCATATCAGGGATATTATGACGACCCGGGTCGCCACCGTTTCAATGGATGATCGACTCCGAGTCATCAGGGATATCTTCGAGCAGGCACACTTTCGCCACCTGCTGGTGCTGGAAGAGGAGGAGCTGGTAGGGGTCATCTCGGATCGGGATCTGTTCCGCGCCATCAGCCCCTATCTAGACTCCGAAGCCGAGATGAGCCGCGATACCGAAACCCTCAACAAGCGGGCCCACCAGATCATGAGTCGTCAGCTCGTCACCATCGCTCCCCATCTCACCGTGCGCGACGGCGTCAAGCTGATGCTGGAGAAGGGGGTCTCCTGCCTGCCGGTGCTGGAGAATGGCGCTCTGGTCGGCATTATCAGCTGGAAGGATTTTCTCAAGGCTGCGCTGGAGAGTGACGCGCTGGTTTGAGCCCAACGCTCATCGTCATCAGCTGACAGAGAACCAATATAGAGAGAGGGGAGCCAAGGCTCCCCTCTCTCTATATTGGCTTTGCCGACAATGCCGGTTTGCACGCCGCCAGCATCATCACGGCTCGGGCTGCCCTGCGACAAGGCAGGAGGGGCCGCTGCCGGAGAGGTGCGGCTGAAGATGGGTGCGGATTTCCTGCAGGGTGCGCTGGTACTGCTGGGCATGTTGATCGAGAAACGCGGGGCTGTGCTTGAGGCGCCGCTCCAGGGTATCAACCAGCAGCGCCACCCTGGGGGCGGCCATACCCGCTGGCCAACAGTGTTGCAGCAGCTCTAGCAGTTGCCAGGCATCGCCCGGCAGGGCGGGGAACTCCTCCAGCAGCTGCAAGCCCGCTTGCAGGGCTGTCTGATATTGGCTGGCCTGCATCGCCTTGTGGCGCAGCTGGCGCAGTTCGCTCAGCCGTTGTTCTCTCGCCGTCAGGCGCTGGCCCAGCTCGGCCACCAGATGGTGGAACAGCTGGCGGGTGAGCGGGTGGGGCGCCACCCTGACGCGGTATTGGGTCAGCTGGGTCAGGTAGCGCTGGGCGTGGTGGGGCAAACCGCAGAACTGGCTGACCGCAAAGCCGAGCAGCAGGGTGAGGTGGTTGTTGCTCCCCTCATCCGGCTGGTGGTGGGCAATCAGGATCAGCGCCTCGTCGAAGCGGTAATCCAGCCCCAGCATCAACGCCTGCAGCAGCTCATATTCGTGGGGTTGCAGGTGGACGGTGCGCTTGAGGTGCTCCCACTCCTGTTGCAGGGAGCGGATCCGGTTGCTGGAAGGGGCGTGCCACAGCACCGCCAGACTGGCATTGAGCATGAAGCTGTCGATGGCGAGCCGGACGCGCTGCTCGCTGAAATGGCGCAGGGTCAGGCTGTTGGCCTGCTCCAGCACCTTCTCCTCATCTTGCAGCACCAGCCCGAGCAACATCGCCAGCTGATGCCAGCGCGGCTGATGGGGGCGGATCTGCAGCAGCTCTCCCATGGTCTCCCACGCCGCCAGCCAGTGATGCTGATGCAGCTGGCTGGCGAGTTGCAGCTCCAGCCGGGTGGCCATCGAGACGCTGGCCTGATGGCGCTGCAAGTCGGTCTGGGCGCTCTGCAATTTGCCGAGCCCCAGCATGGCGTAGAAGAGCCCGGCCCTTGGCCAGCTCGCCTGATACTCGTTGGCACAGAGGGCATAGTGCTGGGCGGCGGTGACCCGCTCGGTCGATTGCAGCAGCAGGTAGCCCTTGAGCCGATCCAGCCAGGGGGTCAGCGAGCGATTCTCCCGTTGAAACAGCAGGTCTTCACAGAGGGCGGTAGCCAGTTGCCACTCCCGCAGCAGAATGGGGGCGGCCAGCGTGCGGGTCAGGCTGCTTAACTTCACCAGTTGGCCGAGCACCGCGGTGAGCTGCTGGATCATGAAGGGGAGGGGCAGATAGAGGGAGAAGTAGAGATCCGAGGGGAGAAACTCCTGCTCGCTCTGATCAGCATCGAGCAGCAGCAATACGCAACCGGGTTGCAGCAGGCCGAGATAGTGCGCTTCGTGCAGCAGCCGGGCTCCGTCAAGATCCTGCTGCTTGTCCTGCTGACAGATGATGGCGTCGAAGGCGTGCTGTTGCAGCAGGGCCAGCAGGCCACTGCGCTCGTGGTTTGGATGGCTGTGGTAGTGGATCCGATCGGCGGGCACCCCCTGTTCGGTCAGTTCCCGGGTGATGGCGCTACGGAGCAGGGGATCCTCTTCGAGCAGCAGTATCGTCATGCAGGTACTTCCTGTGAGCAAACCATTAGGTTGATTATGGTAGACCCAAGAGGAACATAGGCACAGCACTCGCTGAGTGAAAAGCTGACAGTAGCCAGCAGGGGGCTGGAGGGCGCACTATGGGCTGTTATTTCAATCGGTTATGCCATCGCTCAGGGCTGCAACCTGTTATTGCCGAGGGCGGATCTGCGTCCCGAAGGGGCAGTCGCTCTGGCGGATCAGCCGCGACCCCTTGCCCTGTTCCCCCTGCCAGCTCAATTCCAGTTTGCCGAGGCGGCCCAGATGGCGCAGCTCGAACTCGTAGCGCTGGCAGAGGTTGTCCTGGGGCAGGCTCGCCATACCTGCTGGCAGTCGGTATTGATAGCGCAGGAGTGGCCCATCTTCCAGCTTGCTGGCCACCGGCACCAGCCCCTCTGGCGTGGGCTGCGGCGCCCCGAGTGCGCGGCGCAAACTGAGCGGTGCATCGATCGCCTTTTGATAGTGCAGGCCGTTCATCGCCGCCAGCTCCTCTTCCAGTCGTTGCAACTCCCCTTCCAGTCCATTGAGCGCGGCCCCCAGCTGCTGGTGGGTCGTTGACGAGGCGCAGCCACCCAACAACAGGGGGGTAAGCAGCAGGGCGGCTCTGATGGAGGGCACGGCATCTCCTTGGCTATGACGATGAAGCGTGAAGGTCAGGTCGGCTGGCCCTGACTATAGCAGGGGATTGCTGGGGGGCGTCCCCTGCAGCAGTTGGGCCAGACGGGCCAGCCCTTCGCCGACCCGGGCGTCGGTGGCGGGTTGGCTCAGGCTCAGGCGCACCCCTTGCGGAGCGGCAAACTGACCGGCGGCGAAGTGTTCCCCGCTCGCCACGCCAACGTCAAGGGCGTCGGCGGCAGCAGCAAACTGCTGGCTGCGCCAGGGCTCCGGCAGCGGCAGCCAGGCGTGCATGCTGCCCGGCTGCCAGCGGGCGGCGGGCAGCAGGTGGCGCAGCAGTTCGCCACGGCGTTTGAGGATCTCTCGCTGCTGCTCGACCAGCGGCATGATCTGGCGCTGACTGACCATTTTGCAGGCGAGCTCGATCAGCAGCGGGCTCACCATCCAGCTCGACAGCCGCATGGTCTGGGCGAAGGCGCTGCGCAAGGCGGGGGGCGTCAGCACGAAGCCCACCCGCAGGCCGCCGCAGGCGATCTTGGCCAGACTGCCCAGATAGATGACCCGCTCCGGCGCCAGATTGACCAGAGGGATCACAGGTTGCTGGGGCAGCAGGCCGTTGACGTCATCCTCGATGATCAGCAGATCGTGGCGACGGGCGATGGCGACGATGGCCTCTCGCCGCGCCAGACTCATGATGGCGGTGGTGGGGTTTTGCAGGGTCGGGGTGAGGTAGAGCAGCTTGGCCCGGCGGGTACGGCAGGCGGCGTCCAGCGCCTCGGGCAGCAGCCCCTCCTCGTCCATCGCCAGCCCCACCACCTGATTCTTCAGCTGGCGGGCATTGCCCAGCATACCGGGGTAGCTCAGCCCCTCGCACAGGATGGTCTCCCCCACGCAATTGGTCGCCAGCAGCGCCAGCATGATGCCGTGCTGGGCGCCGTGGCTGAATAGCAGGCGATCCTCACTGCAGGCCACCCCTTGCTCCGCCAGCCAATCGACAAACTGCTGGCGCTGATCCGGTCGTCCCGCCTCCTTGTCGTAGCCGAGCAGGGCGTTGAGATCCCCGTCCGCCACTTCCCCCAACATGGGGCGAATGATGGCCGCCCGATCCAGCTGTACCGGCAGGTTTTGCCACAGCTCGATGCGGTGCCCCTCCTCCTGGCGGATCACCCACTCATTGGCGGGATCCGTGTTCGCTCCCTTGACCCAGGTGCCGTGACCTACCCTGGCGGCCAGCAGGCCGCGCCGCTCCGCCTCGCTGTAGGCGCGGGTGACGGTGCCGACGGTGACACCCAGACGATCCGCCAGGGATCTGTGGGTGGGCAATCGGGTCTGCGGTGGCAGCTCGCCATTCACGATCCCCTGTTCGATCGCTTTGACCAGCTTGAGGTAGAGGGGGCCATCGAAGGCCGCAAGGTCGGGCGTCCAGATTGTCATGGTGACAATAAATCCATTGATCAAAATTTGTTGTCAATATAGCGTGAATTTCAACCTGATAACAACCAAATAGCACACATTGTATCGATACAATATGGCGGATAAGGAGTCACAATATGACGATGGAGTGGTATGTCACCCTGTTCGGTTTTGCCGTACTCACCTGCGGTACGCCGGGGCCCAACAACCTGATGCTGACGGCCTCCGGCGCCAACTTCGGGGTGCGCCGCACCCTGCCACATCTGCTCGGGGTGGGGCTGGGGCAGCCGGTGCTGCAACTGGTGCTGGCGCTGGGGCTCTATCCGCTTTTCGAGCGCTGGCCCCTGCTACGGCTCGGTTTGCAGATCTTCGGCAGCCTCTATCTGCTGTGGTTGGCGTGGCGTATCGCGGTGGCCGGGGCGCCGGGGGATCCGGCCCGGAGGGCCCGTCCGCTAACCATGCTGGAGGGGCTGGGCTTTCAGTTCCTCAATCCCAAGGCGTGGATGATGGGGATCTCCGCCATCAGTCTGTTCAGCCTGCCCGGCGCCAGTTACTGGTCGAGTCAGCTGGCAGTGATGGTCATGTTTGCGCTGGTGGCCCTGCCGGTCTGCTTTGTCTGGGTACTGTTCGGCCATCAGCTGAGCAACTGGATCAGCTCGGATCGGGGCTGGCGCCGACTCAACGGTTCTCTCGGTCTGCTGACGGCGCTCTGCGTGGTGATGCTCTGGTATTGAGCCGTGTTGCGCTGGAGGGGGAGGTGGCCTGGAAAGAGGCATTTCTGACTTGTCGCCACGGGGTTGGCTCTGCATATTAGAAGGCTTTCCCCATAACGGGGGCGTTGCATCGACAAGAGGTTGAGATGGATCTGAACTGGTTACTGCCCCTGGCGGGGTTTGCCCTGGTTACCTGCGGCACGCCGGGGCCAAATAACATGTTGCTCACCAGCGCCGGGGCGGCGCAGGGTTTTCGCCGCACGATTCCCCTGCTGGTGGGGGTAGTGGGGGGGATCAATCTGATGATCCTCGCTACCGCGCTGGGACTTGGCGTGGTGTTCGAGAGGGTACCGCTGCTGCACGACGGCCTCAAGATTATCGGCTCGGCCTACCTGCTCTGGCTGGCGTGGAAGGTGGCGACCGCCAGCGGCCCGGCCGAGGGCAACCGTCCGCTCATTCCCGCCCATCAGGGGGCCATGCTGCAACTGCTCAACCCCAAGGCATGGATGATGGCGCTCTCCGCCATCAGCGGTTTCACTCTGGCGGGGGAGGCTTACTGGCCCTCTGCGCTCTGGGTGTTGGTGATCTTCTTTATTACCGGCCTCTATACCGGGGCGTTCTGGGTGCTTTTTGGTGCCCAGGTGCGGCAAATCATTCGCACCGCCCGGGGTTGGCGGCGTTTCAATCTTGGCATGGGGCTGGCGACGGCCGCCTGTGTCGGGATGATCTGGATTTAGCCCGGGGTTGACCCGGGCCTTTACCGGCTGTCTTGTTGGCCCTGCGGGGCCTTTTTTATCTCGCTCCCGTGGTCTTGCCTGCAAGGTTGCGTGGTTCTGCCCTCCCTTGGGATGAAAGGAGTTCATATGAAATGTATCGGTCTGCTGGGTGGCATGAGCTGGGAGTCCACTGTCAGCTACTATCAGGCGCTCAATCGCGGGGTGCGGGCGCAGCTTGGCGGTTTGCACTCGGCGCGGGTGCTGCTCAATAGCGTCGACTTTGCCGGTATCGAGCGGTTGCAGCATGCCGGTGACTGGCCCGCTACCGCCCGCCTGCTGGCGGCGGAGGCGCGCAAGTTGCAGGATGGCGGTGCCGATTTCTTGCTGATCGGTACCAACACCATGCACAAGGTCGCCCCCGAGATTGAGGCGGCCATCGATATCCCGCTGCTCCATATCGCCGATGCTACCGCGGCCAAATTGCAGGCGGACGGGATAACCCGGGTCGGCCTGCTCGGCACCCGCTTCACCATGGAGCAGGATTTTTACAAGGGGCGCTTGCAGGAGCGCTTCGGGTTGGCGGTGCTGGTGCCTGCCGAAGCTGAGCGGGAGCGGGTACACAGGATCATCTATGACGAGCTCTGTCTGGGGGAGATCCGTGAATCATCGCGGGCCGAGTATCTGGCCATTATCGAGGGGCTGGCGGCCGCAGGTGCCGAGGCGGTGATCCTTGGCTGCACCGAGATTGCCCTGCTGGTGGGCGATGCCCGGGCGGCGGTGCCGCTCTACGACACCACCGCCATCCATGCCGAAGCTGCGGTCGCGCTGGCACTGGCATCCGATTAATAAACTGGTCAGATCTCACTATTCATGCTTGTCTCATACCCCTTGCCATAAAAGCGTGTAAAATTGCGCCCTGAATTTTCCCCGGCCAACGCGGGTTGGCTGCGGTTTCCTAGCATGCAAGGCTGACATTGTGACTGAAGTAGATAGATTCGCGGATATTCGCCCCTACCGCGATGAAGAAGTGCCGGCAGCCATCGAACGGCTGATCCAGGATGATGAATTTATCGGCGCCATCGCCAAGTATCGTTTCGGTTCCCTGATGAGCTGGCTGGGTTGGGCCATCCGCCCGATGATCCGCCTGTTCCTGCGCCGCAAATGGTCAAAAGTGACCACTGTGCATCAGGTCCAGATGGGGGTCACCCGGTACATGTCCCGCATGATCGCCACCTCCACCAAGGGGGTGACCTTCTCCGGGATCGAGCATCTGAAGAAAGAGCAGGGCTATCTGTTTGTCTCCAACCACAGAGACATCGCCATGGATCCGGCGTTCGTCAACTGGGGGCTGCACACCCACGGTTTCGATACCGTGCGCATCGCCATTGGTGACAACCTGCTGCGCAAACCCTGCGCCACCGAGCTGATGAAGCTCAACAAGAGCTTTATCGTCAAACGCTCCGCCAAGGGGCCGCGGGAGATGATGAAGGCGCTCGGCGAGCTGTCTGCCTATATTGGCAACTCGGTCCACGAAGGTCACTCCATCTGGATTGCCCAGAAGGAAGGGCGCGCCAAGAATGGCGATGACAAGACCGATCCCGCCATCCTCAAGATGTTCTACGTCGACGGCAAGAAGCAGAAGATCGACTTCGTCGACTACATGCGCAGCCTCAATATCGTGCCGGTCAGCATCAGCTACGAGCTGGACCCGACCGACAAGGCGAAGGCGCGCGAGCTCTACGAGAAGTCGGTCAACGGCAGCTATGAGAAGGGCGAGTTCGAGGATATCGAGAGTATCGTCGCCGGTATCGTCGGTATGAAGGGGCGGGTACACGTCTCCTTCGGTGCGCCGATTACCGAGGGCTTCAGCGATCCGGACGAACTGGCCACGCTGATCGACAAGGCGATCTGGAGCAGTTACCACCTCTTCCCCAGCAACTATCTGGCGGCCGATGTCTCCGGCAAGGCCAATACCATCGAACAGGCGGCCTTCCTGACTCGTCAGTCAGAGGTGCCGGAAGAGCACAAGGCGATCTGGCGGGCCATGTACGCCAAACCGGTGGAAAACGCCAAAAAGGCTTGAATGAAACCGGTTGTTAAACGGTTTTGCGAAAAAAACGGGCGCTGATGCGCCCGTTTTTGCGTCTGGTCAAAGTCGAGGAGGAAAGGGTGGTGAATAATATGGTTTCAGCTGGTACGATCACTATGAAAATGGGATTATGTCTCTTGGCAAGGTGCTGACGAGTGTGTAACAGTGCCCATATAGCTGAACATGAGCAAAAGCTCTAAACCGGTTTGCACGGATTGCAGACGGCATTATTGAAGGACCTGTCACAGGTCCTTTTTCATTGGCGGGCAAAGATGCCGCCCAGATATACCTAACAGGAAACAGACGCCATGATCACCGGTAGCCTGAACACCCTGCAGCGGACACCGCTGCCCGCCCCGCTGGCCCGCATCATGGCCGAGGTGGTGAAGAGCGTGGCTCACTGGGGTGACGCTCCGCTCGGCAAGACCGAGATTGATGGCCTCAACCTGTTCTGTCTGGTGAGCGAGGATCTGACCGAGCCAGCCGCGGATCGCCGTGGCGAATTCCATCAGCAGTATCTCGATATCCAGCTGCTGCTGCGCGGTGAAGAGTGGATAGGTGTGGGCCCCCACGACTACGTGAGCGACGGCGCCGACCATCCCCATCCCGACCTCTGGTTTGTCGATGACGAGCAGACCAGCTATCTGGCGCTGCAACCGGGCGATTTCGCCATCTTCTGGCCGGGCGAGCTGCACCGCCCGCTCTGTACCTTCAACCAGCCCGCCAAGGTGAAGAAGCTGGTGGTCAAGGTACACAAGGATCTGCTGGCTATCGCCTGAGTATTCCCATTGAGGCGAGCCCTGCGCAGCTGATGCGTTGAGACTCGCAAGCATTGAAACCAGTGATACGCACCACAAGTTGCGATCACTCTTTCAAGAGCAAGAATTGAAACCAGTGATACGCACCACAGGTTGCGATGACTCTTTCAAGAGCAAGAATTGAAAAATTGGACGCACCCTCCTGCGACCATAAGCCCCCGGCAGGGGAATCCCATCCTCTTTTGGATGACACGACACTGTCGGCATAAAGCCGAAGCACAGGAAGATGTAGAAAATGAGCAAGTTGGTATTGATCCTTAACTGCGGTAGCTCTTCCCTGAAATTTGCCGTAATGGACGCCGAAACAGGTGAGGACATGCTGTCCGGCCTGGCCGAATGCTTCAATCTGGATGATGCACGTATCAAATGGAAACTCCACGGGGTCAAGGGCGAAGCCATGCTGGGAGCGGGTGCCGCTCACCAGGAGGCCCTCGACCATATCGTGGGTCACATCCTGCCGCAGGATCCGACTCTTGCCGAGCAACTGGTGGCCATCGGTCACCGAATCGTACACGGTGGCGAGCAGTTCTCCCGCTCCGTGCGCATTGATGACGGCGTGATCGCCGGTATCGAAGCCGCCATTCCGTTCGCCCCGCTGCACAACCCGGCGCACCTCATCGGTATTCGCGCCGCGCTGAAAGTGTTCCCGCAGCTGTCCGAGAAGAACGTGGCTGTGTTCGACACCGCCTTCCACCAGACCCTGCCGCAAGAGGCCTACCTCTATGCGCTGCCGCACAAGCTCTACCGCGAACACGGCATCCGTCGTTACGGTGCCCACGGTACTTCTCACCGCTACATCGCGGAAGAAGCCGCGAAAGAGCTGGGCAAGCCGTTGAACGAGCTGAACATCATCAACTGCCACCTGGGTAACGGTGCCTCTGTCTGCGCCATCAAGAACGGCGAATCCGTAGACACCTCCATGGGTCTGACTCCGCTGGAAGGTCTGGCGATGGGTACCCGCTCCGGTGATATCGATCCGGCCGTGGTCTTCTTCATGCACGACCAGCTCGGTTACAGCGTGGAGCAGATCAACCACACCCTGACCCGTGAGTCCGGTCTGCTGGGGATGACCGAAGCGAGCAGCGACTGCCGCTACGTCACCACCAACTACGCCACCGACGCCGGTGCCAAGCGCGCGCTGGATGTCTTCACCTACCGTGTGGCCAAGTATGTCGGCGCCTACGCCGCTGCGATGGACGGTCGTCTGGACGCCGTGGTCTTCACCGGCGGTATCGGTGAGAACGCCGCCATGGTGCGCGAGATGGTGCTGAACCGTCTGGCCCTGTTCGGCTTCAAGGTGGACAAAGAGGCCAACAACGCCGCGGTACTGGGTGGCGAAGGTCGCATCACCACCGCCGACAGCCGTTGCGCCATGGTGATCCCGACCAACGAAGAGCTGGTCATCGCTCGCGATGCCCTGAGCCTGGTCTGCTAAGTCAGCCTCGCTTTGAAACAACGCCCGGCCTGTGCCGGGCGTTGTCATTTCTGGCGTACGCCGATTTGACATGGGGTAGGGGAGCGGTACCCTGACCACCACTGTTTTTGCAGCCAGCGGGCTGCCCGGTTCGGGAGAGAGCAATGAAAGAGGCGTTTTTTAACTGGTTGTCGGGCCTTGGGGTGGAAGTGACCAGCCTGATGGCGCTGGTGATCGCGCTGGGCTTTATCGTCATCACCTCGTTGCTGCTGCACATGGCGCTGCACCGGGTGCTGCTGGTCCGGCTGGTGGGGATCCTCGGCAAGGCCAAGCAGGTATGGCTGCCGCCCCAGTTGCAACAGCGACTCTTCAACCGGCTCGCCTTTGTGCTGCAGGGGGCCGTGCTGCTCGGTCAGGCGGAGATCTGGCTGCCCCGTCAATCGGATAGCCTCAAGCTTATCGAGATGGTGGCCCAGCTCTGGATTTTGCTGTTCCTGCTGCTGGCCTTCTTCGCCCTGCTCGACTGCCTGTTGTCGGTGAGCCGTTACACCCGCCTTGGTCGGGATTTGCCCCTGCGCGGCATCTTCCAGGGGGCCAAGCTGGTAGGCAGCATTCTGGTGGGCATCCTGATGATCGCCCTGCTGCTCGGCAAGTCGCCGCTGTTCCTGTTCAGCGGTCTGGGTGCCATGACCGCAGTGCTGATGCTGGTGTTCAAGGACCCCATCCTCGGGCTGGTGGCGGGGATCCAGCTCTCCGCCAACCGGATGCTGAGCGTCGGTGACTGGCTGCAGATGGACAAGTACGGCGCCGATGGCGAGGTGACCGACATCGGCCTTACTACGGTCAAGGTATCGAACTGGGACAAGACCATCACTACCATTCCCACCTATGCCCTGATCTCCGACTCTTTCAAGAACTGGCAGGGGATGACCGAGTCGGGCGGCCGTCGCATCAAGCGCAGCGTCAATATCGACATGACCAGCGTGCGTTTTCTGACGGCCGATGAGCAGTTGCAGCTCAAGCAGGCGCAGCTGCTGGCACCCTATCTGAGCCGCAAGGAGCAGGAGCTGAGTGCCTACAACCAGCAGCTGAGCGATGCCCTGAGCTGCCCCATCAACGGTCGTCACCTCACCAACCTCGGCACCCTGCGCGCCTATCTGGATGCCTACCTGCGTGCCCACCCCGGTATTCGCAAGGACATGACCCTGATGGTGCGCCAGCTGGCACCCACGTCAGACGGTCTGCCGCTGGAAATTTACTGCTTTACCGCGACAACGGCATGGGCCGATTACGAAGGGATCCAGGCCGATATTTTCGACCATATCTTCGCCATCATTGAGCAATTTCATCTGCGGTTGCATCAATCTCCCACAGGTTACGATATGCGTGCCTGGCAACGGGGATAAACAGGGAAACCGGGCGGGTCGGGGACGCGGAAAAAACCGCATATTAATCATCGACCCGTCGCCACTTGTCAGTTGAAATTTGCCGTGCAGAGGAGAAAAATGGCGGCCTTCTCTTCGCGCCCCTGATCCCCTCTTGATCAGCTGCCAGCCCAGAGACGTCACTTCAAGTCATCATCATGGGAAAGTTATGAAGCTCCTTCGCAATAGTGTGGCAACACTCTGCTACAGCCTGCTGCTGACCGCTGCGCCGGTTTTCGCTGTTGAATATGCTCTGCCTGCGGCCAACAGCCGTCTGGTAGGGGAGAATCTGGAATATGTGGTTCCGGCCGAAGAGAACGGCCAGCCGCTGGAGGCCATTGCGGCCAAATTCCAGCTGGGGCTCACCAACATGACCGAAGCCAACCCCGATGCGGATCCCCTGCTGGTACAGACCGGCGAGAAGCTGGTGATCCCCCAGCAACTGATCCTGCCGGATGCACCCCGTGAAGGGATCGTGCTGAACGTGGCCGAGATGCGCCTCTACTACTACCCCAAGGGTAAAAAAGTGGTGGAAGTGCTGCCCATCGGCATCGGCCAGCTCGGCACCGATACTCCGGAAAACTGGGTGACCAGCGTGCAGCGCAAGAAAGCGGGCCCGACCTGGACCCCGACCGCCAAGATGCATGCCGAATATGCCGCCCGTGGCGAGAGCCTGCCTGCGGTATGGCCGGCCGGCCCTGACAACCCCATGGGTCTGTTTGCCCTCTACATCGGCAAGATGTATGCCATCCACGGTACCAACGCCAACTTCGGCATCGGCCTGCGGGTGAGCCACGGCTGTGTGCGCCTGCGCAACGATGACATCGCCTATCTGTTCAAGCAGGTACCGGTCGGTACCCGCGTCCAGTTCGTCAACCAGCCGATCAAGGCCTCTCTCGAGCCCAACGGCGTCCGCTATCTGGAAGTGCACCAGCCGCTGTCGCGCAGCGAAGAGGAGTTCAACTCCAAGCTGCCGGCACCGCTGCCGATGACCCCGGCGGTGACCCGCTTCATTGCCCACGCCGACAGCGACTCCCAACTGGTGAAGCAGGCGCTGGAGCAGCGCAACGGCATGCCGATGGCGATCAACCGCTAACGGCAAATTCCCGTCATGACAAAGGGCGAACAGCATGCTGTTCGCCCTTTTTGTTTCTGCTGCATTGACTCAGCTTCGCAGCAGATTTGCCTGCAGCTCGCTGCCGAGCTGATCGAGCAGCTGATAGCGAGCCTTGTAGCTGGCCCGCTTGCGGGAGGGGATCTCCTCCAGCGTCTTGCGGGGCACTTCCAGCGGCAGGCTCATCCAGAGTTCATCCTGCACGCAGCCCTGATGCTCCTGCCACAAGCCGTCGAGGTCGAACTTGACCCGATCGGCAGTGCGCTTGCTGCTCTGATAGACGTGGCTTTGGGTGCGGATCCCGAGCAGGCTCTTGCACGCCAGCCCCCGGGCCAGCTCGGCAGCCATATAGACCAGCAGCGACATGGGGCGCAGCCCGCCGCACGCCTTGGTGACCTGCTTGATCTCCTCGCTCTGCCCCTTGCCGCCCTGCAGCGAACAGATCTCGAGGGTCGGGTTTGGCGCGGGACGCAGATTGAGGGCCATGTAATAGAGCGCAGCGTCACCCAGCTTGAGGGTCAGGCTCATCTCCCCCTCTTTGCCCATGTGGGTTTGGTAATCCAGTTTCAGGGTGAGGGGGGCCGTCAGCTTGTCGCTCTGCCACTGGGCCAGCAGCAGGCCGCGACCGCTGTAGATTGCCAGTTGTTGCGCCTTGGGCAGCTGACGTGCCAATTGCTGGTAGTGGCCGCTGATAAGCCCGGCTCGCAGGCGCTTGCGGAGCCCCTTGTGGCGATAGGGGTGGATCGGCTTTTCCAGAATATCGGGGAAGCGGCTGATCGCCTGCGCTAGCAGCGGTTGCTCCTGCTGCTGGCGATAGAGGGCGCGGGCGCCAGGATTGAGCCAGAGACGCCCCACATACTTGGCCCGTCGGATGAGATGACCCGACTCCTCCACCGGATGAAGGCGGCGGGCGAGGGTTCGCAGGTGTGACAGATGAGATGACATGGTGCCGACCTCTGACTGGTGTGATGAGACAGGGCGGGGAGTGTAGGAGCGGGGCGCTGGCTTGTAAAAAAATGGATAGTAACAAAATGTGAAAACATAACGCTCAGTAGCGGCTGGCGCTGCGAGATGACCATCACGGCAACGGCAGGAAATCTGGCGCCATCCTCTTGATGCGGCAGATGATTTGATGCGCAAAGGTTTTTATTGTGTTTTGTGTTTGTTAAAAGTGGTTGAGCTGGCGCGAACGGCTGATTAAGCTAGGCCGGTTTTTTAGGGATGAGCCCGTCACCAGAGCGGGCAGAAAATGACACAAAACGGAGTTTTGCATGACAGCTAGCACACCCATGTTAATCACCTTCCTGGTGTATATCCTCGGAATGGTGTTGATCGGCTTCGTCGCCTATCGCGCCACCCGCAACTTTGATGACTACATTCTGGGCGGCCGCCGGATGGGAAGCTGGGTTACCGCTCTCTCTGCCGGCGCCTCCGACATGAGCGGCTGGCTGCTGATGGGCCTGCCCGGCGCTGTCTTCGTCAGCGGCATCTCCGAGAGCTGGATCGCCATCGGTCTGGTCATCGGCGCCTACCTCAACTGGCGCTGGGTAGCGGGTCGCCTGCGGGTACATACCGAGAAGAACCGCAATGCTCTGACCCTGCCGGACTATTTCACCTATCGCTTTGAAGATCACAGCAAGGTGCTGCGCATTCTCTCTGCGCTGGTGATCCTGCTGTTCTTCACCATCTATTGCGCCTCCGGCGTGGTGGCCGGTGCCCGCCTGTTCGAGAGCACCTTCGGCATGGATTACAACACCGCCCTCTGGGTCGGTGCCGCTGCCACTATCACCTACACCTTCTTCGGCGGCTTCCTCGCGGTGAGCTGGACCGACACGGTGCAGGCGACCCTGATGATCTTCGCCCTGATCCTGACCCCGGTCTTCGTCATCATCGCCGTCGGCGGGGTGGATAGCGCCATGATCGAGGTGGCCGCCAAGAGCGCCACCAACCTCGACATGTTCAAGAATCTGGATGTGATCGCCATTGTCTCGCTGATGGCCTGGGGCCTTGGTTACTTCGGTCAGCCACACATTCTGGCCCGCTTCATGGCAGCCGACTCCCACCACTCCATGGCCAATGCCCGCCGCATCAGCATGACATGGATGGTGTTCTGCCTCGCAGGTGCGGTGGCCATCGGCTTCTTCGGGCTGGCCTACTTCGCCCGCTTCCCGGAAGTGGCGGCTGGAGTGACCGGCAACCCGGAACGGGTCTTTATCGAGCTCTCCAAGATCCTGTTCAACCCCTGGATCGCCGGTGTGCTGCTCTCCGCTATTCTGGCGGCGGTAATGAGCACTCTAAGTTGTCAATTACTGGTCTGCTCCAGCGCCATTACCGAGGATCTCTACAAGCCCTTCCTGCGCAAGAATGCCTCCCAGCGTGAGCTGGTGTGGGTGGGGCGCCTGATGGTGCTGCTGATCGCGGTGATTGCCATCGCCGTCGCCATGAATCCGGAAAACCGGGTGCTGGGGCTGGTGAGCTACGCCTGGGCCGGTTTCGGTGCCGCCTTTGGTCCCGTGGTGCTGCTCTCTGTGCTCTGGCCGCGAATGACCCGCAACGGCGCGCTGGCGGGCATGCTGGTCGGTGCCATCACCGTCATCGTCTGGAAGCAGTTCGGCTGGCTGGGGCTGTATGAGATCATTCCGGGCTTCCTGTTCGCACTGCTGGCCATCGTGGTGGGCAGTCTGCTGGGCGAAGCGCCCTCAAAAGCGATGCTGGAGCGTTTCCGCGATGCCGAGGAGGAGTACAACACCCCGGCCGAGAGCGCGGGAGAACCAGTCGTGGTGAACTGATCCCCCTTACCGCTTTCTGATTGAGAGCCCCGCCCCCGGACAAGGAGCGCCCTGGTTGGCTATCCTTGCACCGGTTTGGCGGGGCTTTGTGCTATCTGATTCACTCTTGGGCACTTTTTTATGTTCGGCCGGTGGCTCCCGGGTGCTCGCTTTCTTTTGTCTTGGCACCGAATATGGGACACTAGGCCGCCTGAAGGAGACCTAGTGCATGCGGCTATTCACCCTGATCCTGATCCTCCTGCTGGGGGGACTGCAATATGACCTCTGGCTGGGGAAGAACGGGCTATCCGATTATCAGAACCTGTCGGAGGCCATCTCGCAGCAACAGCGGGACAACCAGACTCTCAAGGATCGTAACGACCTCATTTACCGCGAGATAGATGATCTCACCTCTGGCCTCGAGGCCATCGAGGAGTTGTCGCGCAACGATCTGGGTTACATCAAGCAGGGGGAGACCTTCTACCGGATCATCCCCAAAGAGAAAGACAAAGAGACAGCGCCGGACGATGAGCCCTACGATGACTGATGCCAGCCGGGTATCCGGCCTGACGGCGATCGTCCCTGCCGCCGGTATCGGCAGCCGGATGGGGGCCGATTGCCCCAAGCAGTACCTGCAACTGGCGGGTAAAACCATTCTCGAACATACCCTGGAGCGGCTGCTCTCCCACCCGGCCATCGCCCAGGTGATCGTGGCGCTGGCGCCCCATGACCGCTGGTTCGAGGTCCTGCCCGTGGCGGCCGACCCGCGCATTGTGCGGGTAGAGGGAGGCGCCGAGCGCGCCTTTTCCGTCCTCAATGGCCTCCATGTGGCGCAAGGGGAGTGGGTGCTGGTGCACGATGCGGCCCGCCCCTGCCTGACTCACGGCGATCTCGATGCGCTGATTGCCGCGGCCATGAACTGCGGCGGCGCCATTCTCGGCAGTCGGGTGCGCGATACCATGAAACGCTCCGATGGGGAGGGCAATATCATCGCCACCGTCGAGCGCGAGCAGCTCTGGCATGCCCTGACGCCGCAGATGTTCCCGACCCGAGCCCTGAAGCGGGCGCTCGAAGAGGGGCTACTGCTGGGCGCCACCATCACCGACGAGGCCTCCGCCATGGAGCGGGCCGGATTCACGGTGCGGATGGTGGAGGGGCGCGCCGACAATATCAAAGTGACCCGGCCGGAAGACTTGTCGCTGGCGGGGCTGTTTTTAAGCCAGCAGGCATAAGCCCCTCAGTCAGAACAGACCGTTCAGAGCAGAGTGTCTCGAACAAACAGGCCCGAACAAGGAGTTAGCATGATCCGGATTGGACATGGTGTGGACGTACACAAAATTGATGGGGTTGGTTTCAGCATGTTGGGAGGTTGCCGCTGATGATGCGCATTGGTCATGGTTTTGATGTTCATAAATTTGGTGGTGTTGGCCCCTGCATGCTGGGTGGCGTGCCGGTTCCCTACGAGCAGGGGCTGGTTGCCCACTCTGACGGCGATGTGGTGCTGCACGCGGTGAGCGATGCCCTGCTGGGGGCCATCGGTGCCGGGGACATCGGTCGCCACTTCCCCGATACCGCTGCCGAGTTCAAGGGGATCGACAGTCGCATTCTGCTGCGGGATGTCTTTGCCCGGGTACAGAAGGTGGGGTATGCCATCGGCAACCTGGATGTGACCATCATCGCCCAGGCCCCCAAAATGGCGCCCCATATCGACGCCATGTGCGCCGTGCTGGCCGCCGATCTGCAATGTGATTTGAACCGGGTGAACGTCAAGGCGACCACCACCGAACAGCTTGGGTTTACGGGGCGCAAGGAAGGGATCGCCACCGAAGCCGTCGTCCTACTGGTGAAACAATAATGCTGGAACAACTTGCCTATCTGCACGGGGCGCCCACCGCCCGCGGTATCCTCAAGACCGAGGCCGCCGACTTCGTGGTCAATGAAGATCTCGGGTTTGAGCCTTGCGGTGAAGGGGAACACATCTTCGTCCGGGTGCGCAAAACCGGCGAGAACACCGCCTGGGTGGCGGGTCTGCTGGCCGATGCGGCCGGTGTCAACCGCAATGCGGTGACCTGGGCGGGCCTGAAGGATCGCCACGCGGTGACCGAGCAGTGGTTCGGCATTCACCTGCCGGGCAAGGCCGAACCGGACTTGTCGGTTATCGAGAGCGACAGCATCCAGATCCTGCAAGCCAGGCGTCATAACCGCAAATTGCGGGTCGGCTACCTCAAGGGCAATCATTTCACCCTGCGTCTCACCGGTCTGGAACAGGCCGACGGGCTGGAGGCGCGCCTGCAAGCTATCGCCGGGCAGGGCGTACCCAATTACTATGGTGAGCAGCGTTTTGGCCGCGATGGCAATAACCTGGAAGCGGCCAAGGCGATGTTTGCCGGCAAGCGGATCAAGGATCGCAACAAGCGCTCACTTTACCTCTCTGCCGCCCGCAGCATGCTGTTCAACGCCATTGTCAGCGCCCGTATCGAGCAGGGGCTGGCTCATCAGCTGCTGGCCGGTGATTGCGTGATGCTCAAGGGCAGCCACTCCATCTTCAGCGAAGAGAGCGCGACCCCCGAGCTGGAAGCGCGTCTTGCCTCCGGCGACGTGCAGCTCACCGCCCCCCAGTGGGGCCGTGGCCGTCTGGCCAGTCAGGGCGCCGCTGCCGAGTTCGAACAGGGCGTGCTGGCCCCTTACAGCGATTGGTGTGACGGGCTGGAGAAGGCAGGGTTGGATCAGGACAGGCGCCCCCTGCTGCTCAAGCCGGAGCAGATGAGCTGGCAGCTGGACGGCGAGGCGCTGACCCTCTCCTTCTTCCTGCCGGCGGGCGCGTTTGCCACCAGCGTGGTGCGCGAGTTAATGCAGGCCGAAGAGGCCGATCACGGTTTCAGGAATCAGACCGATGCGAATTCTGGTCAGTAATGATGATGGTGTGCATGCCGAGGGCATTCGTGCCCTCAGCGAGGCGCTGCGCGCCTGCGGCGAGGTCATTGTGGTGGCGCCGGATCGCAACCGTAGCGGCGCGAGTCACTCCCTGACGCTGGAAGTACCGCTGCGGGTTACCCGCATTGCAGAAAACGGCTTTAATGGGTGCGAGAGCTATGCGGTGAAGGGCACGCCGACCGACTGCGTGCATCTGGCGGTCAACGAGCTGGTGCGCCCTGAACCCGACATGGTGGTGGCCGGCATCAACCACGGCGCCAACCTGGGGGATGATGTCATCTACTCGGGGACGGTCGCCGCGGCCACCGAGGGGCGCCATCTTGGCTACCCCTCCATCGCCATCTCGCTGGTAGGCAAGACCCACTTCGCCACGGCGGCCCACTATGCGGCCCTGCTGGTGAAGGGGCTGATGAAACACCCCCTGCCTGCCGATCAGATCCTCAACGTCAACGTGCCGGACTTGCCCCTCGAGCAGATCAAGGGGATCAAGACCACCCGCCTTGGCAATCGCCACCGGGCGGAGTCGGTGATCTGCACCGAGGATCCCCGTGGCCAGCCCATCTACTGGATCGGCCCCCCCGGCAGCCAGCAGGATGCCGGTGACGGTACCGATTTTGCTGCCATCGAGCAGGGCTATGTCTCGATTACCCCCCTGACCATCGATATGACTGCCTACGACAGTCTCGCCGGTCTGGGGGCCTGGTTAGATCTGCAGGGATGAGGGTGGTGTGATAGTACAGCGCCTGTTAAATCAGCTCATTGCGCAGGATATTCGCGATTTTCGCGTGCTGGCGACCATCGCGAAAGTGCCGCGCCAGTTGTTCGTGGACGAGGCCATGGCGCACAAGGCGTGGGACAACACCGCCCTGCCCATTGGCCACGGCCAGACCATTTCGCAGCCCTATATGGTGGCGCGAATGACCGAGTTGCTGATGCAAAACAATCCGGCCCATGTGCTGGAGATTGGCACTGGCTCGGGCTACCAGACGGCGATCCTTGCCCATCTGGTGGAGCATGTGTATACCGTGGAGCGGATCAAGTCGCTGCAGTTCCAGGCCCGACGCCGACTGCGCCAGCTCGATCTGCACAATGTCTCGGCCAAGCACGGCAACGGCTGGCTGGGGTGGCCCAACAAGGGGCCTTATGACGCCATTCTGGTGACGGCCGCGGCGAGCGAGATCCCGACGGCACTGACCGATCAGCTGGCCGAAGGGGGTCGACTGGTGCTGCCCGTGGGTGACAGCCAGCAGACCCTGCAACTGATCGAACGATCCGGATCCCAGCTGACCAGCCGTATTCTGGAGCCGGTACGTTTTGTTCCCCTGATTGACGGAGATGTTGAGTGAAGTTGTTTTCCCGTTTGTACGTACTGGTGATGCAGTGGGCTCGCCACAAGCATGCCCCCTGGTATCTCTCCATTACCGCTTTCATCGAGTCGGTATTCTGGCCGATCCCGGTGGACGTGATGCTGGCACCGATGGCGCTCGCCAAGCCCCACAAGGCGTGGCACTACGCCACGCTGGCTACCGTCTTTTCTGTGTTGGGTGCCCTGTTTGGCTATGCACTTGGCTATGCCCTGTGGGATCCGGTCGTGCTGCCACTGGTGGAGTCTGTGGGTTATCAGGACAAGATCGAGATTGCTCGCAACTGGTTTGAGCAGTGGGGGATCTGGGTCATTTTCATTGCCAGCTTCACCCCTATCCCCTACAAGGTGTTTACCGTGACGGCAGGGTTGTTGCAAATGGCTCTGCTGCCCTTCATCATCACCTCCCTCATCGGTCGTGGCATGCGCTTTTTCCTGGTTGCGGGCCTGATGCGCTGGGGGGGCGAGAAGATGGAACGCAAACTGATGCACTACGTAGATGTGCTCGGTTGGCTCTGTATTGGTCTGGCCGTGGTGGCCTATTTCTGGTTTAGTCGTTAAGGATCCATTATGCGTTCGCGTATTTGGCAAGGAAGCAGTGTCGTGGTGTTGTCATGGCTGCTGCTTGCCTGCTCCTCCAGTAAAAATGCAGCTCCGGTAGATGGTGTTGATGAGGGGCAGTTTGTCTCGACCATTCCGGCTCGCCAAAGCGGTGCCCAGGTCAGCGCCCCCATTCAGGGCGGCAGCTATGTGGTGAAGCGGGGCGATACCCTCTACTCCATCGCCTTCAACTCCGGCAACGACGTGCCGTCGTTGGCCAGCCTCAACAACATCAGCCCGCCCTACAACATCTATCCGGGGCAGCGACTGCGACTCGATGGCTCCAGCGCCAGCATGAGCAGCAGCCGCAGTGCCGGTACCTATGAGGTGCGCCGCGGCGATACCCTGAGCAGCATTGGCCGCCAGTTCGGCATGACACCGCAGGCGCTGGCCCAGAGCAACAACCTGAGTGCCCCCTATGCACTGCAACCGGGTCAGGTGCTCAATGTCCAGACCGCAGGCGGCGGTTCGACCCAGATGGTGGCTGCGACTCGTCCGGCAACCGCAACGCCGGTTACAACAAGTCGCCCGAGCAGCGGTCCGCGTCCGTTGGCCGAGCCGAGTGGATCTGGTCAGACCACGCCGTTCATCTCTCAGAAATCCGTTGCTCCGGCAGCACCGAAGGAATACGCTCAGTCCAAAGAACAAAAAATAAACAGCTCCCAGTCGAGACTTGCTTGGCACTGGCCCGCAAAAGGCCGGATTGTCGAGGGGTTCTCTGTTGCAGAACAGGGTAACAAGGGGATCGACATAGCCGGCCAGAAGGGGCAACCCGTCTACGCCGCCAGCAGCGGTAAAGTGGTATACGCTGGCAGTGCTTTAAGGGGGTACGGCAAGCTGATTATCCTCAAGCATGATGATGACTATCTCTCCGCTTACGCACACAACGACGAGTTGCGGGTAAAGGAAGGGGACAGCGTCAAGGGGGGCTCGGTCATTGCCAACATGGGTAGCACGGACGCGCCGGATGTGCGATTGCATTTCGAGATCCGGTACAGAGGCAAGTCGATCAATCCGATGAGCTATTTGCCAAAGCGTTAACCCCAGAGAGACCGTCTTACTCTGGTAACGTCAGGGAGACACGCCATGAGCCAAGAACAACTGGTAATGCAGGATGCAGAGTTAGAGTTTGACGCTGAACCCGAATCTCATGAAGTAGAAGAGTTGCAGGAGGTAGCCGCCGAGGCGGAAGATATTATCTCCGATGAGTTGCTGGCACCTGAGCTGAACAAGGTGATGGATGCCACGCAGCTCTATCTGGGGGAGATAGGTTTCTCCCCGCTGCTCACTGCCGAAGAGGAAGTCTACTACGCCCGTCGTGCCTTGCGGGGTGACAAAGCCGCCCGCAAGCGCATGATCGAGTCCAACCTGCGACTGGTGGTGAAAATCGCCCGCCGTTACAACAACCGTGGCCTGGTGCTGCTGGATCTCATCGAAGAGGGCAACCTCGGTCTTATCCGCGCGGTCGAGAAGTTTGACCCCGAGCGCGGCTTCCGTTTCTCTACCTATGCGACCTGGTGGATCCGCCAGACCATCGAGCGGGCCATCATGAACCAGACCCGCACCATCCGTCTGCCCATTCACGTG
This sequence comes from Aeromonas sp. s12, assembly GCF_040907925.1. NCBI lineage: Bacteria > Pseudomonadati > Pseudomonadota > Gammaproteobacteria > Aeromonadales > Aeromonadaceae > Aeromonas > Aeromonas sp. s12. The sequence goes on from NZ_JBFOCT010000027.1 coordinate 86,921, forward strand.
GTCAAAGAGTTAAACGTTTACCTGCGCACCGCGCGCGAACTCTCTCACCGTCTCGATCACGAGCCGACCGCCGAGGATATCGCCTTCGCGCTGGATCGTTCGGTGGACGATGTGAATCGCATGCTCAAGCTCAACGAGAAGATCACCTCGGTGGACACCCCCATTGGTGGCGATCGCGACAAGGCGCTGCTGGATGTGCTCTCCGACGAGCGCGGCATGGGGCCTGAGCTGGAGTCACAGGAAGATGATATGCGCAGCAGCATTGTGCACTGGCTGGAGGAACTCAACCCCAAGCAGCGGGAAGTGCTGGCCCGTCGTTTCGGTCTGCTGGGCTACGAGCCCGCTACCCTCGAGGATGTGGGGGCCGAGATTGGCCTGACCCGCGAGCGGGTACGCCAGATCCAGGTGGAGGGGCTGCGCCGTCTGCGGGAGATCCTGCTGAGTCAGGGGCTTTCCATCGAGGCGCTATTTCGTACCAATTAAGCATCCGCACCAACGGAATGCGGCATCAGCCAGATAGCACGAGGGGAGCAACAGCTCCCCTCGTTTTTTATTGCCTGTCGTCTGGCGATGGCTTCGTGGTTATACCAGCTCAGCCAGCATGGTGTCGGCGTAGGGCACCAGCGCTTCGCCATTTTTCACTTTGGCGAGATAGTCCGGGTTGGCGATAAGCGGACGACCGATAGCCACCAGATCGAAGCGGTTGGCCTCGATGGCTGCTGCGGCGCGCTCGGCGTCGTAGTTGCCCACTCCGACCAGATTGCCCTTGTAGTGGGCGCGCAGATAGTCGGAGGCGCGGCCACCCAGATAATCGAAGGTGAGGTTGTCATCGAAGATGCCGAGGTGGATATAGGCCAGCGGGCGATCGTTGAGCTTGCCCAGCAGGTAGTCGAACACGGCGCGATCTTCCGGGCTGCCCGCCAGATGGACATAGGCACCCGGTGAGAGGCGAATACCTACCCGATCACCACCGATACGGGCGCTGATGGCATCGACCACTTCCAGCGCGAAGCGGCTCATCTTTTCCGGGCTGCCACCGTAGTTGTCGGTGCGCAGGTTGGTGGAGTGGTGCAGGAACTGGTCGATCAGGTAGCCATTGGCGCCGTGGATCTCCACCCCGTCAAAGCCCGCCTCGATGGCGTTGGCACCGGCTTGGGCGTAATCCAGCACCAGCTGGGCGATTTCCGCCTCGGTCAAGGCGCGCGGCACCTGATAGGTGAGCTCGCGCATGCGGGGCACGGTGCCCTCGTGCGCCACGGCAGAGGGGGCCAACACTTCAGCCTGATGGAAGAAGGGGTGGGAGAGGCGACCGACGTGCCACAGCTGGGCGAAGATCTTGCCGCCCTTGGCGTGCACGGCGCTGGTGACTTTCTTCCAGCCATCGATCTGCGCCTGGGTGAAGAGGCCCGGGGTATTGGGGTAGCCCTGCGCATCGGGGCGGATGATGACGGCCTCGGAAACAATCAGGCCGATGTCGGCGCGGCGGCCGTAATAGGCAGCCATCTGCTCGGTCGGCACCAGACCTGGGCCTGCCATGCAGCGGGTGAGCGGGGCCATCATGAAACGGTTGGCCAGGGTCAGAGTGTCATTGAGTCGATACGGCTGAAACAGGGTATTCATGATAGGTTGTCCTGAACGGGTTATTCTTGAACGTGCATTCAAGACGTTTTTTGCGTCGGGCGCAAGCTTTTTTTGAATGCGCGTTCAAGAAGGTTGGCCCGAGCGGGCGGCTGGGGTAAACTTGCCGCCCTTTCCAGCCACTCTTTATCGGCGGGCCCTGTTGCCCCTTGCCGGTGAACCATTTCCCACGGGAGGAACCATGCGCATAGCCGAGTTTGATCGGGACGAGGTACTGCGAAATGCCATGGAAGCGTTTCGCGCCAAGGGATATGCCAAGACCACCATGCAGGAGCTGGTGGCTGCCACCGGCCTGCACCCGGGCAGTATTTACGGCGCCTTTGGCAACAAGCGCGGCCTGCTGCTGGCGGCGGTGGATCACTATGTCGAGGGTAAACGCACCCTGCGCCGCTCCCTGCTCGACAACCCGAGCCCGCTGGCGGGCCTTGCGGCCTATCTCGACCGGATTGTAGGGGAGGCGCTCTGCGGCTCCTGTCTGGTGACTCGCACCATGATGGAGCTGAGCGAGCAGGATGAGGAGCTGACCCAGCGGGTCAAGGGGATCTATGGCGAGCTGGAGCAGGATCTGGCCGAGTTGCTGACGCAGGCGCAGGCCAAGGGTGAACTGGCTCCGGATAGCAATATCCACACCCTCACTGCCCTGCTGCTGATCAACCTGCAAGGGCTGGTCACCTTCGCCCAGTGCCGCCCCGATCGCCCCCTGCTCGACGACGTAGTCGCCCAGCTGATGCGGGCCCTGCGGGCGTAAAAATAGTCAGTGGATTGGGTGTCCCCTTCTCCGTTTTTGCTTTTTGAATTGAGGAGAAGGGGTCAATCGGATTGGTGTAATGAGAGCAGGATAAAATCCAGCGCGGAGTTGAGCCTGCCCAGTACATCGTTATTCCACACTCGTATCACCCGAAATCCCTGCTGATTGAGATAGGCTGTCCGAGCCTCATCATGCATCTGGTTCGCTAGTGTTCCATGTTGCGAACCATCCACTTCGATGATCAATCCCTGTTCAAGGCAGATGAAGTCCACCACATAGGGGCCGATGGGCATTTGGCGGCGAAATTTCAGCCCCGCCAGACGGCGATTGCGCAACTGTTGCCACAGTTTCTGCTCTGCCTGTGTGGCATCTCGTCTCAGTCGCTTGGCAACACGGTTGCTCTCCATTACTTGCTCCCACTCTGTATCGCCTTATAGATATAGCCAGCTTCCCATCTGTTTACCGGTTGGGTATTGCGTCCCCTCACCCTAGCCCTCTCCCAATGGGAGAGGGAAAAGATCGAGTTGTGGTTGGGATTGGGCTGATCATCACTGTGTTCATTGCCGGATTCGAGCAGGGGAAGCTGGATTGGGTGATAGCAGATGGCGATAACTTTTCGAATGTATTGGGAGTCGCCTAGCTGGCAGACTGGCTGAATGGTTGTCAGCGATGCTGCAAGTGGTAGCGTAACTGCTCCCTTCTCCCCTTGCGGGAGAAGGGTTGGGGATGAGGGGGAAGGCGCCGCCCTCACCCTAACCCTCTCCCAGAGGGAGAGGGAATTGATCGAGGTTCGGTTTGGGCATCATGGTCGGCCAACAAGCTCCTTCATCAAATCCTTGAGCCACACCTGCGCCGGTTGTTGCGTATGCGCCGATGGGGTATGCCAGACGCTGCGGCCTCACCTCGGCCCCACCAGCTCTTTCATCAAATCTTTCAGCCATACCAGCGCCGGTTGCTGCGCGTGCACGGGGTGCCAGACGCAGTTTAAGTGGTAATCCGGCACGTCTTCGGGCAGCGGCAGGCTTTTCAGCGGCCAGTGGGTGGCGAGCAGCTCGGCCACCATGCTGGGCAGCACCAAGAGGTGATCGCTCTGACTGACGATGGCGGCGGCGGACATATAGCTCTGACTGTTGACCGAGATGGTGCGGCTAAAGCCCTGACTCTTCAGATAGCGGTCGAGGCTTGCCTCCGAGGTACCAAGCGGCGAGTGGAACACATGGGGCATGGCGATGAGCTGCGGCAAGGTGATGCGCTCTTGCCACTGGGAAGGGTCATCCTCGGCGCCGGCGCGGGCCGATTTGGCAATCGGCAGATCGGCGCGTACCAGCCCGGCCAGCGGCTCGGTGAGCCAGGTCTCTTTGCCCAGATACCCCGGCACCTGCATGTACTCGTCAAAGCCCAGCACCAGATCGATCTCGCCGCTCGCCAGCTCGGCTTCGGGCAGGGTGTCGCGCAGGATGCGGATCTCGATGGTGACCCCGGGCGCCAGCCGCCTGAGCCGCTGAATAAGCGGCGGGATCAGCACACACTCCACGTAATCTGTGGTGCAGAGCACGAAGCGCCGCTTCGACTGGCTCGGCTCGAACTCCTCTTCCTCGGTGAGCTGCTGCTCCAGCAGCCGCAGCGCCTGCTGCACTCCGAGATGCAACCGCTGGGCGCGCGGGGTCGGCAGCATCCCCTGCGGGGTGCGCACCAGGAGCGGGTCGCCGAGAAAGGTGCGCAGCCGGTTAAGGGAGTGGCTCATGGCGGGCTGGCTGATAAAGAGCGCTTCGGCGGCGCGGGTGACGCTGCCCTGCGTCATCAGGGCGTCAAACGCGAGCAGCAGATTGAGGTCGAGCTGGTGCAGTTTCATGGGGGGATTATTCGCCGTGTTTATGGGACAATCCATTCTATTCATTTGATGGATGGGGGCGCAACGTCTTACTCTGCGACCCACTGTTATTTTTCCAAGGTTCCCGCGCCGCATCGGGCGTAAACGGGGGCCTTAATCCATGCAAGGAGCCTTGCGATGAGCATCAAGACCATTAACTCCACGCCGGCCGCCGACGGCTTCACCATGCCCGCCGAGTGGGCGCACCAGCAGGCCGTCTGGATGATCTGGCCGTTTCGCCCGGACAACTGGCGCGTAGCCGGTCGTTTCGCGCAAGAGACCTTCGCCAAGGTGGCCGATGCCATCGGCGGTGCCACCCCGGTCTTTATGGGGGTGCCAGCCCGGTTTATGGAGCAGGCCCGCGCCATCATGCCCGCCCACGTCACTCTGGTCGAAATGAACAGCGATGACTGCTGGGCCCGCGATACCGGCCCGACCATTGTGACCAACGCGGCCGGCGAGTGCCGTGGGGTGGATTGGGGCTTCAACGCCTGGGGCGGTCACAAGGGCGGTCTCTACTACCCGTGGAATCAGGATGAAGAGGTCGCTGCCCAGATGCTGGCCCAGCACGGCATGGCTCGTTACGATGCGCCGCTGATTCTGGAAGGGGGCTCCATCCACGTCGATGGTGAAGGCACCTGCCTGACCACCGCCGAGTGCCTGCTCAACGAAAACCGCAACCCGCACCTGACCAAAGAGCAGATCGAAGCGCACCTGCGCGACTATCTGGGCGTCACCAGCTTTATCTGGCTGGACGAAGGCGTCTACATGGATGAAACCGACGGCCACATCGACAACATGTGCTGCTTCGTGCGTCCGGGTGAAGTGGCCCTGCACTGGACTGACGACCAGAACGATCCCCAGTACGCCCGCTCCGTGGCCGCCCTCAAGGTGCTGGAAGCGGCGGTCGATGCCAAGGGTCGCAAGCTGAAAGTGTGGAAGCTGCCCCAGCCGGGCCCGCTGTTCTGCACTGAAGAGGAGTCTGCCGGTGTCGAGAGCGGCAGCGGTGTGCCGCGCGAGGCAGAAGGCCGTCTGGCCGGTTCCTACGTGAACTTCCTCATCACCAACGATCGCATCGTCTATCCGCTGCTGGATGCCGCCACCGATGGCGAAGCCCAGCGCATTCTGGAAGAGATCTTCCCGGAGCACACCGTGATCGGCGTACCGGCCCGCGAGATCCTGCTGGGCGGTGGCAATATTCACTGCATTACTCAGCAGATCCCTTCCGGCAAATAAGAACCGGTTCCTGCTGGTATTCAAAACCCCACGCTGTGGGGTTTTATCTCTTGATAGTGTGATGGTCGCAGGCGCTGATGCGGCGATCATCATGACAAACAGTCACCCTTTTACAGGAGATCCCCATGATCGAAGTGACCGAGGTTTCCATTGCCGAGCTGCGTGCCGCGCTCGAATCAGGCCGCACTACTGCGGTCGAACTGGTCAAGGCCTATCTGGCCCGTATCGAGGCCTATAACGGCCCCGAGACTGCCACCAAACTCAACGCCGTGGTGGTCGCCAATCCCGATGCACTGAAAGAGGCCGAGGCTTCCGATGCCCGCCGCGCCCGTGGCGAGACTCTGAGCCCGCTCGACGGCATCCCCTACACCGCCAAAGACAGCTATCTGGTCAAGGGGTTGACTGCCGCCTCCGGCAGCCCGGCCTTCAAGGATCTGGTGGCCCAGCGCGATGCCTTTACCGTGGAGCGCCTGCGCGCAGCCGGTGCCATCTGCCTTGGCAAAACCAATATGCCGCCGATGGCCAATGGCGGCATGCAGCGCGGCGTCTATGGCCGTGCAGAGAGCCCCTACAACGCCGACTACCTGACCGCGCCGTTTGCCTCCGGCTCCTCCAACGGTGCCGGTACCGCCACCGCCGCCAGCTTCTCTGCCTTCGGTCTGGCGGAAGAGACCTGGTCGAGCGGCCGTGGCCCTGCCTCCAACAACGGTCTGTGTGCCTATACCCCGTCCCGTGGCGTCATCTCGGTGCGCGGCAACTGGCCGCTGACTCCGACCATGGATGTGGTGGTGCCCTATGCCCGCACCATGAACGACCTGCTGGAAGTGCTCGACGTAGTGGTGGCTGACGATGCCGACACCCGTGGCGATCTCTGGCGCATGCAGCCCTGGGTGCAGCTGCCCAAGGCCTCCGAAGTGCGTCCGGCTTCCTATCTGGAACTGGCAGCCAATGCCGATGCCCTCAAGGGCAAGCGCCTCGGCGTGCCGCGCATGTTTATCAACAAGGATGAACTGGCCGGCACCAGCGAAAACCCCGGTATCGGCGGCCCGACCGGTCAGCGCATCCATACCCGCGACTCCGTGATTGCCCTCTGGGAAGAGGCGCGCAAGGCGCTGGAAGCCGCGGGCGCGGAAGTTATCGAAGTGGACTTCCCGCTGGTCTCCAACTGCGAAGGGGACAGACCCGGTGCGCCGACCGTGTTCAATCGCGGCATCGTGAGCCCGGAGTTTCTCAACGACGAGCTGTGGGAGCTCTCCGGCTGGGCGTTCGACGACTTCCTGCGCGCCAACGGCGATCCCAAGTTGAACAAGCTTGAGGATGTCGATGGGCCGAAGATCTTCCCCCACGACCCGGGCACCCTGCCGAACCGCGAGGGCGATCTGGCGGCGGGCATGGACGAGTACGTCAATATGGCCAAGCGCGGTATCAAGCGCTTTGACGAGATCCCCACAGTGCCGGATGGCCTGCGCGGCCTGGAGAAGACTCGCAAGCTGGATCTGGAAGACTGGATGGACGGGCTCAAGCTCGACGCCGTGCTGTTCCCCACCGTCGCCGACGTCGCCCCGGCTGATGCGGATGTGAATCCGGTCTCCGCCGATATCGCCTGGAGCAACGGCATCTGGGTTGCCAACGGCAACCTCGCCATTCGCCACCTCGGCGTGCCGACCGTCACCGTCCCCATGGGGGTGATGGCCGATATCGGTATGCCGGTTGGGCTGACCTTCGCCGGCCGCGCCTATGACGACAACAACCTGCTGCGCTTCGCCTCGGCCTTCGAGTCCACCGGCAGCAAGCGTATGGTGCCGCCGCGTACGCCGCCGTTGGGTTAACTATCTCGGAATAACCTCTTTATAAAGGGAAAAGCCACCTGCTATAGGTGGCTTTTCAATTAATAGAGTTTTTATACACACTATGTTTTAACTATTAATCATTCTAATGTAACTTGGCATTCTAGGATCTGTTATTGTATAAACGCCACGAGCCGCCTTAGTTATTATTTTCCCTTTGTCTTCGCGTGTAAAACGACCAATGTAATTACTCATCGCGTAATTTGTATATTGAGTCCCTGTGTCATCTTTAATTTGAGATATCCACTCTTGTATTGTGAACCGGTTGTCAGGGAATTTTGCAGCAGCATATAGGATTGAAGGGTAAACAGAGGTTCTTGAGGATGTGACTGCATGATCATAAGCTCTTTTAAGCTGACCTTCTGTGTTAATAACTGCTTTTTCAAGAGCCCTGGCTAACATAACTTGATCAATTTTGTTTTTAGATTCAGAAAGAGCTATTTCGGCAGATTCTTTGCTTATTAGATGTGTAAAGTAAGGGAAGCCATTACTGATTTCAATAATTTTGTTTTTTACATCTTCATCAAATTCTATTTCTAGTCCTTTTTCACCAGTAACAATAATCTCATGCAGATAGACATCTTCTATACGAGAAAGCTTTATTTCATGAAGGCATCTATTTACTGACTGGTGACCATCAATAAGAGATGCACCGTCACTGGCGATTCCAACTAGTAAAATTTTAAGTTTGCTATCACTATCGCTGAGTTGCTTTATGAGCTCAGCAATTTCATGTTTTACTCCATTATCAACCACATCAAATTCGTCAATTAGTAAGATTCCCTCTAATTCATTGAACGCTTGGCAAACTTTGCTTGCAGTTAAATCTTCCTTTTCTATTATTATTTTTTCTTCAACTGCAACATCGGCTCGAAATAGCTTTGCTAAATTTAATCCAATACCAGACTTTGTCGTTATTTCTTTTTTCTGAGCCACATAGTCTTCATCAAGATAAACAACAGGTTGTTGAATGATGTCTTTGAATTTTGTTTTGTTATCGCAACGTTTGATGAAAAACGGCTGGGTAAATATTCCGGCTTTTTTACCACCTTCTAGTGTCGAGAGGGCAAGTGAGCTTTTACCAATGCCCCTCTCACCATAAATCATACAGTGCTGGCCTGCGGTTGTTAACGTTCCTAATATGTGTTGAACTTCCTCATCTCTACCTTTTAAATGTGTATATGCCTCGATAGGTTTTGATGGGGTGAAATAGCTATCCACATTTTTTATTTTCGCTTTCTGCGCTTTAAATTTTGCGAAAATATTATTTTCTGAGTTCATGCGGTTCCCATGCCAAAGGTAAAGTGAAGTTACGTTATTTAATAGAAATTTATACTTTTGATCAAGATGTGTAGGTTAGAATCGTGAAGCGTATTCGGAAGATCGCGGTAAGGGGTTGACGATAGACCACAGATGTTCGGAGTTTTCGGCTTCTCTTGCTATCAGGATATTCGCGGTAAACGGACGATTACGCTGCGCTAATCGTCCCTACATAATGTGGCTTATTGTTACCTCCCCTCATCCCCAGCCCTTCTCCCGCAAGGGGAGAAGGGGGCAAACAGGCTCCGCTGATTATGCGTTGGCTCTGTGGTGCGGGTGAATATGAGTGGCTTGTAATTGGCACGGGCCATCCCCTCTCCCTCGGGAGAGGGGCCGCTATCTGTGTTGTAGGTTCGAATAGCGAAGCGTATTCGGACGATCGCGAACAGGTCGTGGCCGATAAGCAGGTGATATTCAGAGTTTCCTGTTGGCGTTGCCATGACTCGGTTCGCGGCGGTAAACGGACGATTACGCTGCGCTAAGCGTCCTTACATGATGTGGCTTATTGTTACCTCCCCCTCATCCCCAGCCCTTCTCCCCTTGTTTGTGATCAAGAGAGGGAGAAGGGGGCAAATATGCTCCGCTGATTGTGCGTTGGCTCTGTGGTGCGGGTGAATATGAGTGGCTTGGAATTGGCACGGGCCATCCCCTCTCCCTCGGGAGAGGGCTAGGGTGAGGGGCTGCTATCTGTGTTGTAGGTTCGAATAGCGCAGCGTATTCGGACGATCGCGAACAGGAGGTCGCCGCTGATTTTTCCGGACTTCCCCCTGACTTCCCCCAGACTTCACTTTCTCTTCACACAACCTCATTTTCCCCTCACAAATCCCCCGTATCTTCTGCTCACTGCTTAAAAGGCCCGGCTTGCCACAGGGGTGGCGAGGGGGTGGTTGGTTCGAGGGAGCAAGATGATGAAAGGTTGGATGAAGTGCGGATTGGCCGGGGCCGTGGTGCTGATGGCGAGCTTCTGGGGCGGTAGCGTGCGGGCGGCGGGGATCGAGCTCAAGCAGGTGAGTGGCCCTGTCTATGTGGTGGAGGATAACTACTACGTCAAAGAGAACTCCATGGTCTATTTCGGGGCCAAAGGGGTGACGGTGGTGGGGGCGACCTGGACGCCGGATACCGCCCGCGAGCTGCACAAGCTGATCAAACGGGTCAGCAGCAAGCCGGTGTTGGAGGTGATCAACACCAACTACCACACCGATCGGGCGGGCGGTAACGCCTACTGGAAGTCCATCGGCGCCAAGGTGGTGGCGACGCGCCAGACCCGGGATCTGATGAAGAGCGACTGGGCCGAGATTGTCGCCTTTACCCGCAAGGGGCTGCCGGAGTATCCGGATCTGCCGCTGGTGCTGCCCAACGTGGTGCACGATGGCGACTTCACCCTGCAAGAGGGCAAGGTGCGCGCCTTCTACGCGGGCCCGGCCCACACGCCAGACGGCATCTTTGTCTACTTCCCCGACGAGCAGGTGCTCTATGGCAACTGCATCCTCAAGGAGAAGCTGGGCAACCTGAGCTTTGCCAATGTGAAGGCCTATCCGCAGACCATCGAGCGGCTCAAGGCGATGAAGCTGCCAATCAAGACGGTGATCGGCGGTCACGACTCGCCGCTGCACGGCCCCGAGCTGATTGATCACTATGAAGAGTTGATCAAGGCGGCGCCGCAGTCATAGCTGCTGCGTGGCAGAGAGCCTGCAAGCCGTGCCATCGCTGCAATCAGCAGCCATAACGGCACACCACAAAACGCCCGCTTTCAGGAAATAAGCGGGCCTTTTGCATTGGCGGCCTTTTTGGTGGCTGTGAGTGCGATGGATTAAGGCTGTTCAATGCGGGTGGGCTTTCATAAGATGGCCCTCTCTCTTTTCCCTGAAAGCCGTCAATTTTCGTTATGCAATACGCCTCTCTCGCGCGCCTCAAGCAGGCCTTTATCACCGGGATGTGGGCCTCGCTGGTCAGCATCGTTATCGGCTTCGCCTTCAAGGTGTGGCTGGCGCAGTGGGTCGCCAAGGGGGAGCTGGCGCTGTTCAACAGCGTGGTGGATTTGATCTCCCTCTCCTTTATCCTGATGACAGGTTTTCGCTCCTCCATGGTGGTGAGCTATTCCCAGACCAAGAACGATCGGGACATCATCAATATCTTTCGCTACTTCCTTATCGGCATCGTGCTGCTCACCTGGGGGGCGGTGATCCCCTATATCAAGCACGGGCTCCATATCCGGGTGGAGTATCTGCAACTGGTAGGGGTCATTTTCGGGCTGGGGCTCAAGGTCTACTTCACCAATCTGGTGGCCATGTACCGGATGTATCAGCTCTCCAACCGGGTCACCTGGCTGGAGCCGCTGGCCAACGGTCTGCTGTTTATGGCCTGCTACTTTGGGCTGGGGATGGATGCGCTCCCTTCGCTCTTCTACGGGCTGACCTTCTCGTCACTCGCCATCGCCGGTTATATGTATGTTTCGCGCCGTCGGGCCATCGCCACCAAGCCGCTGGCCAAGGTAGCGTTCGGCCCCGAGATGGTGAGCTATGTGAAGAAGAGCTTTACCGCCTCCCTGGAGGCGGGGGCCAGCATCCTGATGATCTACATCACTGTGCTGCTCACCATCCGCCACTTCAGCATCGACGAGCTGGGGGATTTTCAGGTGGTGGTTCGCCCCATCTTCACCTATATGACCACCCTGTTTGTCTTCCCCATCTACCGCTTCGTGCTGCCGGAGCTGGCGGTCAATCTGCGCAATGGCGATCACCGCCAGATAAGGTTGATCCGCCGCTGGATCTTCCGGCTCTCCGCCATTGTCAGTCTGGCCTTCTTTGGCTTGATGCTGCTGGCGGGCAAGCCGCTGGTGCTGCTGTTCTTCCCCGCCGACTACGTGGGGGCGGTGCCCGTGCTGTTCCACTTCTCCATCTTCTTTATCTTTATGATGCTCAACGGCTATCAGCTCGCCTATATCAAGGCTCACGGTCACTTTACCCGGAGTTTGTTGATCCGGCTGGCGGGCATAGTGGCGCTGATTGCGGCCTACTATCTGGTGGCCGAATTCACCGCCAACGTGGTGGCAATTATTGTGGCGCTGGGCCTCGGTTATATGGTGATGTTTATCCTCTCGACCCTGGCGGAGCGGCAGATCTTGCGATCCCTGCCACTGGTGCTGGCGACCCGCTAGGGCTCTACTCGCCAAGAGCAGGCCCCTGTCAGATAACAAAAAAACGCCCGTGCGGGCGTTTTTTATTGGCGGTGCAGGGGCGGCTTAACGCTTGCCTTTGCCACCCTTGTTGCCAGCGAGCGCCTGCTTTCTGGCGCGCTGCTTCTGGGCCGCCTTGCTGTTGCGGCGCGGCTCGGGCTCGAAGCGGGTGAGATCCGGCTCAAAGCCCGGAAACCACTGCTGGGGCAAGCGGGTGTCGAGCACAGATTCCACCTTCTCCAGCAGCGGTGCATCTTCCGGGCTGAACAGGGTAATGGCGAGCCCCTTGTTGCCAGCGCGGCCGGTGCGACCGATACGGTGGACGTAATCCTCCGCCACAAACGGGAACTCGAGGTTAATCACATAGTTGAGATCGCTGATATCGAGGCCGCGAGCCGCCACGTCGGTGGCGACCAGTGCCTGGAGGGTGCCGGCGCGAAACTCCAGCAGCACTTTTTCTCGCGCGCTTTGCGACAGATCGCCGTGGAAGGCCAGCGCATTGATGCCCGTCTTGCCAAGCTGCTGGGCCAGTTTGTCAGCCCCTTGGCGGGTGCGGCTGAAGATAAGCGCCGGTGCCCACCCTTTCACTTTGAGCATGTGTTCGACCAGCGCCAGCTTGCGATCGCTATCCACCGTGTAGACCCGCTGCTCCACCTCGGCCGCCGTGGTGTTGCGCGGTGCCACTTCAATCAGCTCGGGGTCGCGTAGCAGCACCTTGCAGAGGGCAAACAGGTTGTCGTCGCAGGTGGCGGAGAAGAGCAGGGTCTGGCGATCCGCCGGGATCTGTTTGAGCAGCGCGGTGATCTCGTCCATAAAGCCCATGTCGAGCATGCGATCCGCCTCGTCAAACACCAGATGGCGCAGGCTATCCAGGCTCAATGCCCCCTGACGCAGATGGTCGAGCAGGCGGCCCGGGGTGGCGATAAGCAGATCCACCCCGGCTTGAAGCGCCTCGACCTGCGCCGCGATACTCACTCCGCCGTAGACTTGCGTGCTGGTGAGACCGGTGCCCTGGCCGTAGCGCGCCACGCTCTCGGCGACCTGCACCGCCAGCTCGCGGGTCGGCACCAGCACCAGCGCGCGGATCGGGCGGGGCTCTGCTTGTGGCTGTTGTAGCAACTGCTCCAGCAGCGGCAGCACAAAGGCGGCGGTCTTGCCGGTGCCGGTCTGGGCGCCTGCCATCAGATCCCGCCCTGCCAGAATGACGGGGATGGCGCGAGCCTGAATGGGGGTCGGTGCGGCATAGCCGAGCTCGGTCAGGGTCTGCTGCAAGCGGGGGGAGAGGGCCTGTTCGGCAAAGGAGGCTGTGGACATAGGGGCACCAGTCGGGGTTATCGCGGCCTGCGGCCACGATGCAATGAGTGATCGTGGCCGCGATGGTAACAGAAGCAGGGGGAGCGGCAGAAGGCGGCTATGCCTCTGCGTCGTCCGGCAACGGGCGGATCAGCCGGATCTTTTTGCCCTCGTAGCAGGCGATGTTGTGCTTGCCGTGCTGTTTGACGTGGTAGAGCAGCTCATCGGCCAGATGCACCGCCTCGGTGACGGTGAGGTAGTCGCGAATGCGGATCACCCCGGCGGAGAAGGTGATGGGGGTGGGCAGCTCGGGGATCCCCAATGGTCGATCCAGCAGGCGACCAGCGGAGTGGATCATCATCTCGTCATCCTCCATCCCCTTGAACAGCACGATAAACTCCTCGCCGCCCCAACGGATGGCGCTGTCCACCTTGCGGATATTGCTTCTGAGGTGGCGGGCAAAGGCGACCAGTGCCAGATCCCCGACGCTATGGCCATAGGTGTCGTTGATCGACTTGAAGTTGTCGATATCGAGGATCATCAGATAGTCGTGCTCATGGAGCAGACTCTGGCAGAGCACATCTCTGCGTGGCAGCCGGGTCAGGTGGTCGGTGTGCGCCAGGGTGCGCAGCCGCAGGTAGATCTGCTTCCAGGCCACCATGCCCATCAACAGCACGATGAGATAGACCTTGAAGGCCGCACTTTGCAGGGCCAGCTTGACGAAATCAAACCAGCTGTAGGACCACTTCAGATAGAGATCATCCCCCGCCTTGGTGCGCATAAAGGGTTTGCTCAGGCAGAGATGCCTCGGGCGGCAGGGCTCGGCGGCTTCAAACGATATGTTGGTGCGGGTCGGGTTGATGGTGTCGAAGGGTCGCAGCACATCGTTAAATGCTTCATCGACGGCGATGTCGATACCGAGCAGCCCGTATTTGTAACCGCCGCGCCCCGACTGATGAATGAAGGGGAAGTACATCACTATGGTGTTGCGCATGCTGAAGCTGTCGATCTCGATATCGGAGACAAAGGCTTCATCGGCGCTGCACAAAGGGCGGCCGGGGGCAAAGCTGGCGCAACCGAAGTAGTGATACCAGGCGGGCAGGGTCATCAGATCCACCTTGATCGGCGCCAGTCTGGTGGGCAGCACATTGTTGTCGGCCACCATGCCGATCAGCCGGTAGTCATTCCAGATGGTGTAGATATTGATCACCTCCGGATAGGAGAGGGCATAGCGGAAGGTGTTGAGGATATTGGCGGCCGGGTATCGCAGCGGAATATCGGCAAAGCGGTATTTGCTTTTGAGGTCATACCCGTAGAGATAGTCGCTGCCGACGCTATTCGGGGGCGGTGGCTGATCGAGCAGATGGTGCTGTGCCAGATAGCTGGTGATGTTCTCCACCTTGAGGATCTTGGCTCGCTGGTAGAAGACCTCGAACACGTTCTTCTGTCTGGCTGTGATGAGATCCATGTCGTGCTGGATAGTGAGATAGGTGTAGTAGAAGACAGTGCCCAGCCCGGTCAGGGCGAGCAGGGCTAATCCGGCCACTTTGACGATGAACTGGCGAGCACACGCCGATGGCCAGCGCAAGGCTGGGAGGTTACCTGAAAATAAGGTCATAGGTGTCTGGTTAGAGTACCGATAGGGGCGCGGGCGCCATACGGGCAAAGTATACGCGAAGGAAATCCCGACAGGATCCACCGACAAACCTTGCCAGAAGCTGAAGCCCTCACCACTTATTTATCCCTACTCCACGATCAGCACGCTCTCGCTGGCCAGATGGTGCAGCCACTCCCTGACGATCAGCAGCACGGCGGCAAAGTGCTCGTCGCGGGGCAGCAAGCTGGCGGCGAGGGGATCCCCTTCCGCCATCGCGGCCAGCTGGCCAAAGGCTTGCTCCACCAGATCCCGGTCGAGCTGGTTGTCCCCCAGCACTTCGGCCAGCGACGGCTGGCTGCGCAGGGTCAGCTGCAAGCCGGGCGGGATCTGCGGGGCGATGCGCATCAGCTCATCTTCCACCACCATGATGGCCCGCTCCAGTTCGAGCGGGGTGGGTGGCGCATTGCGAAACGGTCCGGGCTGGATGGCGTGGGTGCCAAAGGCCAGCGGGTAGTGTGACGGGGCCGCATCTGGCTGGCTCAGCCAGAGCTGACTGCTCTGTTCACCAATCTCCAGCAGCAGGGTCATCATCTCCGGTACGGGTTGTGTCATGGTGCTGAGCTCCTGTATTGTAAACGTTTTCCCATTCTGCCTTTGATACCCCCGCTATCGCCGTTTGGCGAGCACAATTTCTGCGAGTCGTCCCTCACTTTGTTGCAAACCCCTTGCAAAAAAATCCATTGGTGGCAGTCTGGATGTCTAAATGGCTGTCGCCGTTTCGTTATCCTCAGATGATTCAGGAGTTCAGATATGGATATTCGTACCGCTCCCCGCGCCATCGCGCTCGCCCTCATGCTGGCAAGCGGCATCGCCGCCGCCAACGAAGCGCTGGTGATCCAGACCGATTTCGGCCTCAAAGATGGCGCCGTGTCGGCCATGAAGGGGGTTGCCTTCGGGGTGGATCGCACCCTGCCGCTCTATGACCTGACCCACGAGATCCCGGCTTACAATATTTGGGAAGCCTCCTACCGCCTCTACCAGACCCTGCAGTATTGGCCCAAGGGCACTGTGTTCGTCAGCGTGGTTGATCCCGGTGTCGGCACCGAGCGCAAATCAGTAGTGCTCAAGACCAGGAGCGGCCACTACATTGTGACTCCGGACAATGGCACTTTGACCCTGGTGGCCGAGCACTTCGGCATCGAGGCGGTGCGCCAGATTGACGAGAAACTCAACCGCCTCAAGGGCTCCGAGAAGTCTTACACCTTCCATGGCCGCGATGTGTACGCCTATACCGGCGCACGGCTCGCCTCCGGCGCCATCAGCTACGAGCAGGTCGGCCCGCTGCTGCCCGCCGAGGTGGTGAAGATCCCCTATCAGCCTGCAGTAGCCGAGAAAGATGGCACCCTCAAGGGCACCATCCCGATCCTCGATGTGCAGTACGGCAATGTCTGGACCAATATCGACGATGCCCTGCTGACCAAGGCGGGGATCAACAGGGGGGATAACGCCTGCATCAAGATCCGCGAAGGGGATGTGGTCAAATATGACGGCAAGGCCCCTTACGTCAGCAGCTTCGGCGATGTGCCGGAAGGTCAGCCGCTGGTCTACCTCAACAGCCTGCTGCAGGTGTCGGTGGCGCTGAACATGGACAGCTTCGCCGCCAAGCATCAGGTGCAATCCGGTGCCAACTGGCATATCAGCCTGAAGAAGTGCTCCTGAAGATTGTCGGGATTTCGACAAGCGGGTTTAAGCAAGTGAGGGCAGCCAAAGAGGCTGCCCTCACTCATCGGGTGGTAAGGCGTTGCTGATAAGGAGTTGTTGTCAAAAAGCATATTAATTGAATGCAATTGATAATGATTGGTATTTGGCTGGATAATCGCGCACTTGTCTGACCACTCAACCATACCGAATGAAAACCAGCCTTTTACTGCTCAGCCTGCTGGCTCTGACCGCATGCAATGACAATCACAGCAATACGTCTGTGGCCCCCTCACCCGAGGTGACCCCACCGGTCGTCAAGCCGACCGAACCGCCCATCACGCCGCCAACAGTGCCGCCGGAAACTCATACCCGGGTTCCTCTGACCATTGAGGTCAATGTGGCTGATCGACTGGGGGCGGGAGCACAGCTTGAGGTGAGACAGGTCGCCACCGGGATCCGCGTGCAACAGGCCATCGAACCGGGCCAGCTTGCCCGCATCACCTTGCCTGAAGGTCTGCAACTGGATCAGCCGCTGGAGCTGCTTGGCAGCGACGAGGGCTATCTGCTGCGAGCGGTATCGGTGCGGGTGGTGGATCTCTCGGCCGGGATCACTCTGGCGCGCCGCAACAGCGTGCCGCGGCTGGGATTGAACGAGGAGGAGACGGCGCTCTTCCTGCTGGCGGATCAGAGCGGAGATGGCTCCCTCAGTCAGGCCGAGTGGGGCAGGGCAGCGGAGATCCGCGTGCAGCAACAGGCGGCTCTTCAGGATTATGCAGCCTTCCTGCTGGCCCAGCGCCAGCCGGGCGCCGTGCTCGACTATGCCGACAGCTGGCAGATGCTGTTGGCCCTGCGTGATGACAAGCAGGCGCGGAGCTGGTATCAGCGCAGCAACAGTGCCCAGATCCAGTCCGCCCGTACCCAGCTCTATCCCGCCAATCCCAGCCAGCCGGACGAGCCGGAGACGGCAGATCTGCTGCGCCTCGATGAGCAGGGGCTGCTGGTGGTGCGTGGCCCCTGGCAGTGCCTGCACGATGTGCGCACGGTCAGCGGGGTCAAGGGTAGCCAGTACTGGCTGTATGGCAGTGACACCAGTGCGTTGGCGGTTGCCAGCCAGCCACAACTGGCTGCGGGGCTGACCGCTTGCGGCCGCAGCGACTGGCGCCTGCCGACCCTCACCGAGTTCGAACGGCTGCTGAGCAGTGACAAGTCGGCATGGCGCTATCCCAATACCTTTGCTGTTGGCCTGCCCGCCCAGATCTGGCTGCAGGATGGTGCGGGTCAACCCCGTCTCTATCAAATTGCGACCCGAATTTGGCTGGATGAGGGAGAGGGCAGTCTGCTCTGGTATGCACTGGCACCCTATCCGGTGCGACCCTCCGTGGTGCGCGACAGCAGCAAGCCGGACATGGCGGTTCTGCGCGCCCAGTACAGCGGTTTATCGGCCCAATGGCCCGCCGCCCGGGTGGATGACGGGGTGGAATGGCAGGAGCTGGGGCCGCTGCCGGCGGTTCCCTTTCCGGCCGACAACCCCTATAGCCGGGCCAAGGTGGTGCTGGGTCAGCAGCTATTTTTCGACAAACAGCTCTCCAAGGGGCGGGACATCAGCTGTGCCAGTTGCCACGATCCGCAAAAGGGGTGGAGCGACGGCCTGAGCGTCTCGGTCGGTCATCTGGGCCAGAAGGGCAATCGCAATGCTCCTTCCATCCTCAACAGTGCCTTCAGCTCGACCCAGTTCTGGGACGGGCGGGTCGCCACGCTGGAGGAGCAGTCGCTTCACCCGATCCAGAACCCCATCGAAATGGCGCTGAGTCATGACGAGCTGCTGGCCCGCTTGCAGGCCAGCCCCGACTATCAGGCTGCTTTTGCCACCGCCTTTGGCGATCAGGGGATCACGCTGGAGCGGATCGCCAAGGCGATCGCCACCTTCGAACGCACCATCATCAGCCGAGACAGCGATTTTGAGCGCTTCGTCAAAGGGGATAGTCAGTCACTCAGTGACAAGGCGCTGTGGGGGATGCACCTCTACCGCACCGATGGCCGCTGCATGAACTGCCACTCCGGCCCGCTGTTGAGTCAGCACGGGTTCGAGAGTGTGGGGCTCACCTATTACGGTCGTGGCAAGCTGGAAGATCGCGGGCGCTTCCTGCAGACCCGCAACAAGGCGGACATCGGTCGCTTCAAGACCCCCAGCTTGCGGGACGTCGCCTTTACCGGCCCCTATATGCACAACGGCATCTTCCCGCTCCTGGCCCAACGTATCGGCGGCTCGGTGCAGGGGGTGGTGGCCATGTACAACTTTGGCGTGACCAAGTGGAGCAGCGGGGTCGGCTTCCCGACCGGAGCGGATCAATATGATCCCTTCTTCCCCAAAGCCTCCGATCACCTGCATGCTCTTGGCCTCAGCAATGACGAGCTGGATGCCATCGGCGAGTTTTTGCGCAGTGCCTCGGCCGAGCCGCGCCGCACACCGGCCACGGTTGCTGAGCTGGGGGTGAGTGAGGCGGATGACCCGACTCCGGTGGGAGCGGTGATCACCGGCTTGGCCGTGCTGCCTGCCCAGCCTCAACTGGAAGTGGGGCGGACGCTTCCTCTGCAACTGCAGTGGCAACTGAGCGATGGCTCTCTCGGCCCGCTCGATGGGCCTGTTGAGTGGCGCAGCGAACAGCCGGAGTTCGCCACCGTGAGTCCGCAGGGCGAGGTGCGCGGTGTGGCGGTCGGTACGGCACGACTGGTGGCGACCACGGCTCGTCACACGTTGAACGTGACGGTGCAGGTGGTCGATGCCCAGCCCGATTTTGCCCGGGGCTGCCGTCAACCCGAGCTGGTGGCGGGCAAGCTTGCCTTTGTCTGCCAGTTGAGCAGGGACGAGGCGGATCGTCTGTCCATCTCCTATGACGGTGTGAGCAGTGACAGCGATGGCGACTACAATCCCTTCCCGCTGGAGTATGTGACCATGGGTCAGGCGCGGGCTCGGGATTACTGCCAGCAGCTGGTGGCGCGCGGTCATGATGACTGGCGTCTGCCGACCCGGGCCGAGCTGGAGGTGCTGTTTGCCGCCTACAACAAGGATGGCGCGACGGATCAGTTGCTCCAGCAGCAGGGGTGGCCGCTCTACAACCGCTACTGGAGCAGCGATGCGACTGCCAATGACGGTGGTGAGCTGCCGTTGCTCGACCTGAGCACTGGTGATCCGCTGTGGGATCTGGCGGATGAGGCTCATGCAGCGATCTGCGTCAGGGCCATCTAGCCTTCATAGATAGTCAGATGAAAAACGGGCGCCTCGGCGCCCGTTTTGTTCTCTGGGAATACAGAGGGATCAGAACTCGTTGGAGAGCGCCTTGTACCCTTTGACCAGATCGATATTGGTATGGGCCACGTCCTCGGAGAACTCGGCGGCATCTACCGAGACCCGCGGGATATGGGTCAGATCGCTCTGCTGGTTGATGCGGGTGGTGGAGGGGACGTAGAACTCCGGCGGCAGATCGCAGCCATCGATCACCGAGTTGTGACGCACCACGGCACCGTCACCGATATGGCAGTTGAACAGCACGCTGTTGAAGCCGATAAAGACCCGGTTTCCCACTTCGCACGGTCCGTGGACGATGGAGCGGTGGGCGATGGAGGTGTACTCGCCGATGGTGACGGCGGCGCCGGATTTGGAGTGGATCACCACGCCATCCTGAATATTGGAGTTGGCGCCGATGACGATGGGTTCCATCTCGCCGTTGGCATCCACTTCGTCGGCGCGGATCACCGCATAGGGGCCGACAAAGACATTCTCTTTGATGATCACCTTGCCGCAGATGATGGCGGTCTTGTCGATATAGGCGGATTCGTCGATGACAGGCAGATGGCCGGAGGGATTCTTGCGGATCATGTTACATCCTGTGGTTGCCAAGAGGGATTATCTGGTGGTGGACGAGGAGCCTACCGGTCGGTCAGCTTACCCCTGCTCGCCCTCTGGTGAAACCCCTGACTGGTCTGACCCTTGTCGTATGCCGTTTCGGCATGGCTGTTTCCGGTCGCCAGAATATGGGAGCATGGCTGTTATCCCGAGTCGCGTTAGATGGACATATAAAGATGAAGAAGATGATTGCCCTGTTGGTGGGTGGTTTATTGCTCTCCTCGGCCGTGCAGGCCAAAGGGGAGGCGGGGGAGTTTGACTATTACGCCATGGCGCTCTCCTGGTCGCCCGAGCATTGCGCCGTCAAACCGGCCGATCGGGACCAGTGTTCCCGCAAGCTGGGCTTTGTGCTGCACGGTCTTTGGCCCCAGTACGATCGCGGTTACCCCAGCAACTGCACTCGCGAACGGCTCGATCCCGATATGGAGAGCGAGTTTGCCGACCTCTACCCCAGCCGTTTCCTCTATCGCCATGAGTGGGAGAAGCACGGTACCTGCTCCGGCTTGAGCCAGCACGCCTTCCATCAGCTGGCAAGCGATCTGCGCCAGAAGGTGAAGATCCCGGCGGCTTATCAATCCCCGGAAGAGCCTCTGCGCAAAACCAGTTTCCAGCTCAAGGCCGATCTGGCGAGCGCCAACCAGTGGCTGGCTCCCGACAACATCACGGTGGCTTGCGCCGATGGTGGCCGCTTCCTGCGGGAGATCTACATCTGCGTCAATAAAGAGGGGACGGATGCGGTCACCTGCTCCGCCGAGATGCAAAAGCGTGAGCGTCGCTCCTGTGGTCAGCCGGATTTCCTGCTGCGCAGCGTGCGTTAAGCCTCCACTCTTTGCGGGCCTGATGTGTAACCACGGTTATCAGAAAGGAGTCTGACAGATGGATGGCAACAACCGGTTTGGCCCGCAAGAGCGGGCAATGCTGCTCGGGGTGAACGGATGAGCCTGTTTGCCGAGCTGGGGATGCGTTATCCCATTATTCAGGCACCGATGGCCGGTGTGCAGGGCAGCTATCTGGCGCTGGCCGTGACCCGTGCGGGCGGCTTGGGCTCCTTGCCTGCCGCCATGCTCACATCAGCGGAACTGCGCAGCGAACTGGGGCGTCTTGCCCAAAGCGGCCTTGGGCCATTTAACATCAACTTCTTCTGCCATCGGCAACGGGAACCGGATCCCGTTGAACTGGCCCGCTGGCAGCAGCGCCTGGTTCTCTACTACGCCGAGTTCGGCATACTTCCCCCAACCGTTACGACGGCGCCAAGTCGTGCCCCTTTCAATGGGGAACATGCCGCCATGGTGGCTGAGTTCAGACCGGCGGTGGTCAGCTTTCACTTCGGTTTGCCCGCTCCCGAGCTGCTTGCCCGGGTGAAAGCAGCGGGGGCCAAGGTCTTGGCCAGCGCCACCACGGTGGCGGAGGCTGTATGGCTCGCTCAACACGGCGCCGATGCCATCATCGCTCAGGGATTGGAGGCGGGCGGTCATCGCGGTCATTTCCTCTCCGATGATCTCGCCTTGCAGCAGAGCACCCTGACCCTGCTGGCACAAATTCTCGCGGTGACCGATCTGCCGGTGATTGCCGCTGGCGGTATCGTCGATGGCAAGGGGATCGCCAACGCGTTGGCAATGGGGGCGAGTGCCGTGCAGATGGGCACCGCCTTTCTCTGCTGCCATGAAGCGACCACCTCGGCGTTGCATCGCGCCGCCATCCATTCACCAGAGGGCCAGCAGACGGCACTGACCAATCTGTTCAGTGGCCGTCCGGCGCGGGGGATCGTCAACCGTCTTATGAAAGAGCTGGGCCCGCTCTCGGATCTTGCCCCTCACTTCCCCTATGCCAGTGGCGCACTGGCACCGCTGCGCGTCGCCGCCGAGAAGGCGGGGGACAGTGGCTTCTCTCCGCTCTGGGCTGGGCAGGATGTATCGGGTTGCAGGGATCTTCCTGCCAGCGAGCTGATGGCGTGCTGGGTCAAAGAGGCTGGATTGGGATAAGCGCTTCTATATATGCCTCATACGCCTTCTTATATAGAAGATGTCGAGGGCGCTGCGCGTTAGACGCGACAGTGTGGCAATGGTGGATGAGTGCCAGGCCAGTACCCTTGTAAGGCATTTATCCGGTGTAAAACGTTCTCACTTCACCCTTGGTTGTGGATAAGTCTGTATAAAGGCTGTGTGTTGATATGAATAACCAAGAAGTTGCACTTTTTTGCAATTTTATTGCGGTAAAGCCTTGCCAATGTGAGCTGGATCTCTATAATGCGCCACATCGACAGGGCAAGCGGCAACGCAAACAACCTCGTCGGTAACCTCGAAAAGCCCTTGAAAATAAGGCTTGACTCGAGAAGGCGGTTGAGTAGAATTCCACTCCCGCAGCAACACACTGTTGCGTCGCTCTTTAACAATTTGAATCAAGCAATCTGTGTGGGCACTCACAGCATCGAACATCAAAAACAATTTTTGATTTTCAATGTCTGGTGAAGTGACCAAGACGATTTCTTAGCAATAAGGAATCGAACAGTTTATTTCAGCAATTCATTGAGCCGCTTTTCGAAGCAACCAAACTTAAATTGAAGAGTTTGATCATGGCTCAGATTGAACGCTGGCG